>JAHJIQ010000035.1 GCA_018823285.1 Pseudomonadota bacterium | reverse complement strand
TGAGCAGCTTGCCTGCTCGTACGAAACTTATGCCCGAAGGGTGAAAAGCTGAGTTGAGCAGCTTGCCTGCTCGTACCGATAAGCGAGTTTGCGAGACATCGAGACTTATGCCCGAAGGGTGAAAAGCTGAGTTGAACAGCTTGCCTGTTCATACCGATTAGTTCAGTTAAACAGCGTGCCTGCTTATACGAAACTTATGCCCCTGGGCGAAAGCGAGCTTACGAGACATCGAGACTTATACCCCTCAAAGGGGTACTGAAGTGAGTACCTGAAGAGTGAAAACACTTTCCAATATGATCATTTTTCTTCGCATGGTTTTGGCCTTGACCCTCACATTATCTCTGTTCTCCTGTGACAAAGGTGATCATGAGGAGGCAGCATCTGAAACCCAAGAAGCAGCAGAGCCAGCCGCCCCGGCAATCCCAGACTCCTCTGTGACAGGGTGTCGCGGATGCCATGAGCTGTCTCTGGACCGCAATCATGCGTTTGCGTGTTCGCGCTGTCACGCCGGTGACGATCAGGCACCAGAAAAGGACATCGCTCATGCAGGCCTGGTGCAAAAACCAGCCGCCCCGGAATATGCTCAGGAACGTTGTGGTGATTGCCACCTCCGGACCCATGAAACCCTGGAGAGCCTTCATTTCACCGCCAGAAACATGGTCAACATGGTCCGCCGCCATTTTGGCGCTGCCCGGGATCTTGGTTCCGCCTCTGAAATCCCGGTCAAGGATTCCCCGGAAAACATCCTGGAGCTTACCGATGATCTTTTGCGCAGAAACTGTCTCTCCTGCCACCTAAATTCCGGAGGTGATGCCTATCCCGGGGTGATCCGCGGCACCGGTTGCGCCTCCTGCCATCTCGAATTCCGGGACGGCGCTCTCCTTTCCCACCACTTTGTGCGAAAGCCGGCCGATACGGCATGCCTCTCCTGCCATTACGGCAACAGGGTCGGCAGCGACTACTACGGCTGGTTTGAACACGATTTCAAGCATGAATACCGAACTCCGTATCAGATAGACGGCTCCTATCCGCCTCGCCCGTATGGCGTGGAACAACACCGGCTTGCACCAGATGTGCACCAGAGGGCTGGCATGACCTGTATCGATTGCCATCCGGGGCGGCAACTCATGGGAGAATCGCCAGGAATCAGCTGCATTGATTGTCATCGGTGGCAGAAAGACGACAGGACAGCGGCGCAAAACCTGGAAACAAACGAACTTGGACTCACCTTGAAGCTGGCCCATGAACAAAGACAACTGCAGGTGCCGCCCGCTACCGACACCCGGCACAAAGACTACAACGATACGGCAGACTGTCAGGTATGCCATGCCCAGTGGAGCTACATGGACCGCAGCACCCATCTTTTGCGTCTTGACGCAGAGAATTATGAGGATTGGGCCGACCTGGTGGTCCAGTCCAGCTACGAAGCGGAACTCCTGCTCTCGAACAGTATTTATGGCGAAGAGAGTTACCCCCCTGCAATGACCGACAAGCTGACCGGCATCGAAAAACCGGGACTCTGGCTGAAAGGGTATGACACCAGAAGATGGGAAACACCATTCGTCACGACAGACAGCTCAGGAAAGTTTCAGATCGCAAGGCCGATCCTTGATCTGGTGCTTTCATGGGTTGACAGTAACGGAGAAACCGTATTTGATTCAGTCAGGGGGAATGGAAAAGAGTTCAGAACCTACACTCCACATACAACCGGACCGGCAGGCATCTTCTATCGCCAGAGATTAACCGACATGGCGACACCGAAAAAAAACGGAGCTGAACAGAAAAAATGACCGGCAGATCTTTTCCCATATTACCCCTGCTCATCGCATCTCTCTTTCTGATAAGCGGCTGCGGAGGATTAAGCAGCCGCCAGGTCACCATCTCATCCGGTAAAGCCGACACCAAGAGAAGGATCGATGCCCCCTTCAAACAGGTCCCGAAAGATGAGCGAGTTCCCCCCACTCAGAAACCCTATAAAATCGACGGCAAAACTTATTATCCCCTGCCGACCTCACACGGCTTTACCCAGACCGGGATCGCCTCCTGGTACGGCAAAGATTTCCACGGTCGCAAAACCTCCAACGGGGAAACCTACAATATGTGGGATCTGACGGCGGCCCATAAAACCCTGCCCATGAACACCCATCTCCTAGTCAAAAACCTTGAAAACGACAAGGAACTCACCATCAGGGTCAACGACCGAGGGCCATTTGCCAAAGGCCGGATTATTGACCTTTCCAAGGAAGGGGCCTCAAGGCTTGGGTTTATCGACCAGGGGACTGCCAAAGTTCAGATCACCGCTCTGGGTGAATCTTTCACCTATCAGCAGGGTCCGGTAAGCACTGAAAGGTTCCGGGAGCATCCCGATTTCAACGCCGGAGAATTCTATGTCCAGATCGGCTCCTTCACCAACGAGGAAAACGCCCGTAAACTGAAAGAGAAGGTCCTCTCCTGGGGCAAGAAAAGTGTGATCAAGAAATTTGACCGCGGAGACCAGATCTTCTATCGGGTGCAGGTCCGTGCCGGCCAGACCCTTGACGCCGCCGAACATGTGGAAAAAGTAATGAACAATGCAGGGTTCCCCGGGGCCTTCGTGGTAGCCAGGTAAACTGCTATGCCCAATACTATTGAACATCCAAGCAGACCGTCTCCCACATTTACGCAAATCCTATCACTGCTTTTTCTGTTACCCACTCTGTACGCCTCCGAACTTCATGCGCTGGAGAACAGGATCGATCCTGAGGCGATCATTAAAGCCCACAATAACTGGCGTGCTGAGGTCGGAGTATCCGGGCTTGCCTGGTCCGGATCTCTGGCCGACAAAGCCATCAAGTGGGCAAATGAATTGAAGGACAACGAGAATTGTTTAATGGTCCACAGCGGTCCCGGTGAAAACCTTTACTGGGCCAGCGCCCTGAAAACCTCTCATGCCAGGGATAAGGACGGAAACTGGATCTGGAACAGATCTACGCAGAAGATTACTGAAAAGCAGGTTGTAGACAGCTGGGCCGGTGAAAAAGAGTGGTATGACCACAAATCGAACAGCTGTGATGCCCCAGAAGGAAACAGCTGCGGCCATTATACCCAGGTGATCTGGGAGAGTTCAACGGAGGTAGGTTGCGGCAAAGCGGTCTGTCCGGACAGTTCCCAGGTCTGGGTCTGCAACTATTCTCCGGCCGGCAACATTGTCGGCAGAAGACCATACTGATTCCTTCCAACAGACGATGACGACGGGACCATTATCCGGATTCCCTCTATATGGGACCTCAATCTCAGACCCGGTAATTCCTATAGAAGACTCGCCCTGGTTTTTTTATGGATTACCGAAGAAAGATAATGAATTTCACAGAACTCCCGCACCAGGATCATCCTCGCTTTGAGATCCATCCGAAAATACATCGGACTGAGCATTAAGACTTTGACCGCTTCTCTGAGGTCCATGGTGTACCCTCCTCCAAAGATTGAGTCTTTCCCATTCTTATATTCCCATGTCTCTATTCTCTGTTATCCGACAATTATTTTCAGCGAACTATGATGCCGGATTTCTGTGATTTTTTTTAATCATTGTTGTGAAATAGTAACCGGCCGGGTTGCCTGAACAAGAATGTGCATTGAAGCTCCCCACGGCAGATAGCAAACGGAGTCGACTTCGAGCTGCGGGGAGTGCGTTCGCTGTGCATGTTCATAAAAAAACCGGCACAGGGAAGGTATTCCCGGTGCCGGTGGCATTCTGAGTTCAAGTGTCGATGAATGGCGAAATGAAATCCAGGACCTCAGATGTTCAATTTAAAGTCATCATCACCAAAGGAGAAAAGCCCTTCTTTGATCTCGTTCATCATCGCTTCAACATCCGCAACACTAATATCCCTTTTACAGGTGGGGCATATACCCTTGCCGCTCTTGAACCAGATGACCGGCATCCGGATTTCATCCCCGCAACCGGGACATTTAAAAGTCCAGTTTTCATTGTCTGCCATAAGACCTCCTTGTCAATGTTTGAACGAGCGCTGTCCGGTGAATTTCATCGCCACCTGAGGTGTTGCTTCGTTACAGGCCTGAACGGTCTCAAAATCACGCATGGAGCCTCCAGCCTGGAGTATCGCCGAAACCCCCTGTCTGATACCGACATCTGCGCCGTCCCGATAGGGGAAGAAGGCATCGGAGATCATCACGGAGCCGGGAAGTCCGGCCCGATCCACTCTGGTCTGCTCGTCAATGGCTGCCTTATCCGACTTGTCGCGTTTGCCCTGCTCGATCTCAAGCACCATATCAGCGTAAGGGATTCCGAGTTTGTCGAAACAGAGGATATCGGCATATTTTATATACGCCTTATGTACGGCAATCTCGGCGACCCCGACCCGATCCTGCTCGCCGGTCCCGATACCGACAGTGCACCCGTCTTTCACATAAATCACCGAGTTTGAAGTCACCCCATGTTCAACCGCCCAGCCGAAGAGCATATCGTCAATCTCACGCCGGGTCGGCTCACGCTCAACTTTATACTCCTGATCCTTGTAGGTGGTAACCGCCGGTTTCAAATCGGCAACCGACCTGATTGAGTTCACAGCAGACTGCTGGACGATGATCCCGCCATCGATCAGACTCTTGAAATCAACAAAACGGTATTTCTCAAAATCGGCCAGCCGGTCAATCTTATTGATCCGGATCACCCGCAGATTTTTCCGCGCCTTGAGGATTTCCAGGGTTCCCTCTTCAAATTCAGGGGCACAGACCACCTCCAGATAGTTCTGACTCATCAACTCCGCGGTTGCCTTGTCGACCGGTTTGCTCAGGATAACCGCCCCCCCGAAGGCAGCAATGCGATCGGCACGGTTGGCTTTGTCATAGGCGGCAGCAAGGGTATTGCTGTACGCGGCGCCACAGGGGTTGTTATGCTTCAGGATAACCGCTGCAGGTTTATCCACCATGTACTTGATGATATTCAGACCGTTATCGATATCGGTGAGATTGATCTTACCCGGATGCTTGCCGACCTGGAGCATGTCTTCGACAGCGATGCCGCTGACCAGACCATGGCCCGGTTCAATAAATTTGCAGTCACCAAGGGTCAGGTTGCCGTTGACCAGTTCATAAAGGGCTGCTTCCTGGTCCGGATTCTCACCGTAGCGGATACCCCGTTCATCGACAGAGCCATCATCCTGGGGAATGGCCCAGGTTCTCTTTTTATAAACAAGGGTCTGATCGCCAAAGGAAATCTTCATTTCCATGGGAAAATGGTCACCCAGAATAGTTGAATACATCTTCTTGATGTCAGCCATGTTCAAGTCCTCTTTCTTAGAATTTTCAATAAATCAGGCGGCAACCTTTTCCCCACCCTGCATTTGCTGGAAAACAGGGTCCCAGTCTTTAAGAACCGGGTCAAAATCTCTCTCTCTGATCGCCGAACACACCTCATCAATGGTCCGCAGATCGCCAATTGCGAACTGTTCACCATCCCTCCCGGGTTCGCTATATCCTCCGGGAGCGGTGCAGGAACCCGCAGAGTAACGGGTCGGTCCCAGGCCTATCATGCCGTCGCGGAGTCGGGCTTCCTCCCGGGTCGAGAGGACAAGCCCCACATCCGGATCAAAAATCCGTAATGCGAAAATCAGCTGGGCAAGTTCACGCTCCCCGACATTGACCATTGGTGCAAAACCGCCGGCCGCCGGACGCATTCTGGGAAAGGACACCGTCAAGGCCGTGCGCCAGAATCGATGGCGGAGCCAGGCGAGATGCATGCCCAGAGCCAACCCCTCCAGACGCCAATCGGCAAGGCCCAACAAAGCCCCAATGCCAACCTCCCGCATTCCGGCCCCGGCCACCCTTGCCGGGGTAGCCAGACGATACGCCATGTCGCTTTTTGGCCCGGAGAGATGTACCTTTTCATACACCTTCCGATCATAGGTCTCCTGATAAACCGCCACCGAAGTGATTCCGGCCAGGAACAGCCTGCGATACTCGTCCTCTGAAAGAGGCTGCACTTCTATTGACAGAGAAGCAAAACTCCCGCGCAACCTTTCGGCAAGATTGGCAAGGTACTCCACACCCATCCGGGCCGGGGCTTCCCCTGCAACCAGGAGCAGATGATCTATTCCTCTCCCGGCAAGGATAAGGGCTTCCTGCTCCGCCTCCTCAAGACTTAATACCCTTCGCTCAATTTTGTTCTCCGCAGAAAAGCCGCAATACAGGCAGCGGTTTCCACAGAAACTCGACAAATACAGCGGGGCATAGATCTGAATGGTCCTGCCGAATCTGGCAGCCGTAATCCCCGCAGATCTTTCTGCCATGGCTGGGAGACGCTCTCCTGCCTCCGGCGAAAGGAGGACGCCGAGATCTTCCAACGAGAGCCTTTCTTTATGCAGAACCTCGTCAACACCAGCCGGGTCGCACCCATATACGCACTCTGAAAGCTCCGCAAATTCAGGCATCGGGAATTCAGTATGCACAGCTATTTTCAATTCAGCACAGCCCATGATTTTTCGTCGTAATGACTGAAAGCGGAAAATCCGATTTTTATTTCAGAAAACCAAGACCCGATTCCGGAGAAGAGGCCTCCGCTTCACCCCGACGCCTGCCGAGGCCGGCCTCGAAGGCCTCCCGACCCGCTTCAACCGCCAGAGCAAAGGCCCGGGCCATTCTCACCGGATCAACAGCGACGGCAACAGCGGTATTTACCAGAACAGCATCAGCCCCCATCTCCATGGCCTCTGCAGCATGAGAGGGCGCCCCCAAGCCGGCATCGACAATCACCGGCACTCGGGCTTGATCAATAATAATTGCCACCTGGAATCGAGTCAGAATGCCCTGATTCGTGCCAATCGGGGAACCGAGAGGCATGACTGCTGCCGCCCCCGCATCCTGTAGCTTCAAGGCAAGAATAGGGTCCGCATTCATATAGGGCAGGACCTTGAACCCCTCTGCCACCAGAACTTCCGTTGCTTTCAGTGTTTCGACCGGATCAGGTAACAGGGTTCTGGGGTCCGGGGTAACTTCCAGTTTCAGCCACTCACCCCCGCCGGAAGCCCTGGCCATTCTGGCAAGCCTGATCGCCTCAACCGCATCCCTCGCCCCGGAAGTATTCGGGAGAAACATATATTTCTCCCTGTCCAGAACGGACATGATGTCATCGCCCGGATCATTCAGATCCACCCGTCGCAGGGCCACTGTTACCATCTGGCTGCCCGATGCGGCAATCGCCTCCGCCATCACCCGCGGGGAAGAGAATTTGCCCGTACCGATGAGCAGGCGGGATCTTATCTCCTGACCGGCTATCGTGAGCATCATCCCCCCCCGACGAACCTGATCAACTCAAGCTCATCTCCCTCAACCAGAATGTGGCTGCCATAATCCTCTCGCAAAATGATTCTTTCGTTACATTCGACCACTACCGTGTCGGGATTAAGGGCGAGCTCAAGAAGGAGCTTCTCAATACTGACCCCCTCATCAATTATTGTATCTTTTCCGTTACACTGAATCTTCATCGCTCATCTTCACTCTTATTAGGCCTTGCCAAGCAGAATCCGGAGTATCTGGTTCGCCTGGCAGTTCGCTGCGATACCGACCCGCGGCGCCATCAACCCCTGCCCGGGGCCGGCTGCTGTCTCTCCATCACCTACCAGATAAACTCCGCTCCTGATCTTCCGGGTGGTGATCAGGTCATTCTCCTCATACCCGGCAACTCCTGAAACCCCGACAAATCCTTTGCCGGACATTCTGGTCAACGCACAGCGCAGGGCCGCAGCTTTCATTTCAGCGCTATCGAAACACTCGGCCAACACATCAACATCCCGGAAAATTTCAGGAATGGATTGTTCCGTTAAAACCACATTTATTGAGGAAACGTCAAGATAAGGATTGATCTGAGCGAGATTCTCCTTCAGCGCATCGACCTTCCTCATTCCTACCTGACTTACAAGATATTGCTGCCGGTTCAGATTACTCGGCTCCACAACATCGAAATCCGCCAGCAACAATCGGCCGATCCCGATTCGAGCCAGAGAAACAGCGACCACTGAGCCCAAGCCGCCAAGACCCATGATGCCAACAAAGGAACTCTTAATCCTGGCGTGAACCCCAGGGGTGTGCCGGGCATAAAGCAGTCTTTCCATTTCATCGGCGGCAGGCCTCTCGCCCTTGCGGATCAACCAGCAACAGTCGCCATCTGCAAGTATCGTCTCCGCGCCAACGGGAAACCCGTTTACAATGAAAACATCGGCATCAGGCTTTATTTCTGCGGCCAGATCAAGGGCTCTCACTCCGGGCTGGAAGCGATATGGCTGTTCGTTTACCTGCAGCATCATCCGTATCCACTTCTGACATTGAAACCATGCTGTGATTACATCAACTCAGCACTGCAAAAAAAGACAACATACCCTGAAAGGTAGCATGATGGTAGGATTTTTTAGCTTTGCGGCCAACCGGTTTTCATGAAAAAAAAAGGCCTGCATGAATACTCATGCAGGCCCTGAATGACAACGATTACAAAAACTTTTTTAATTTGGAGAAACGTTTTCTTTCTGCTCGCTGAAGTTAACGAGTTCAAGGATCGCCATTGGCGCGGCATCACCAAGCCGGTTCCCGGTCCTGATTATCCGTGTATACCCGCCGTTACGCTCCATATATTCCTCTTTCAGGTTACTGAACAATTTGGCAACAACCTTCTTGTCCTGAATAAAAGCGAGTGCCTGACGACGTGCATGCAGGTCACCCCTCTTTGCCAGAGTGATCATTTTTTCTGCAACCCGCCTGATTTCCTTGGCCTTGGGCGTGGTAGTGACAATCCTCTCATGCTCAAGCAAAGAGGTTACCATATTCCTGACCATAGCCAGACGATGCGGAGTTGTACGGCCGAGCCTTCTTCCTGCTTTTCTATGTCTCATGTCATTACCTGTATCAATCGTCCTGCTCTTCAGCAAAACCAGCTTTATTAGGCCGTTCCCAGCCATTTAATTTCATACCCAATCCAAGTTCCATTTCGGAGAGCAGCTGCTTGATCTCATTGAGCGATTTGCGCCCGAAATTCTTGGTTTTAAGCATCTCAGCCTCAGATCTTTGCACCAGTTCACCCAGAAACCGGATATTGGCATTCCGGAGACAGTTGGCCGAACGGACCGAAAGTTCAAGGTCATCCACTGGTCTTAAGAGATGAGGATTCACATCATCATAACCGGCAACCTCATCTTCCTCAACCTCAGGCTCAACCAGACCTTCGTCAAAATTGATGAACACAGCCATCTGCTCTTTCAATATTTTGGCAGCATAGGCAAGCGCATCTTCAGGCTTGACACTGCCATCAGTATTTATTTCGAGAGTCAGCTTATCATAATCGGTCTGCTGGCCAACCCTGGCTTGACTGACCAACGACTTCACTTTTCTGATCGGAGTAAAAATCGCGTCGATGGGAATAGTGCCGATAACCTGATCTTCGGTTTTATGACGTTCAGCCGGAGAATACCCCTTGCCCCACTGGACTTCCATTTCAGCGACAAAACTTCCTTCAGTCCCTGTGATTGTGCAGATATGCTTATCCGGGTTCATAATCTCAACGGTTCCATCACCACTGATGATGTCGCCTGCCTTGACAACGCCCTTCCCTTTCTTCTCAATCCTTACAATTTTTGGCTCTGAAGCATTGAGACGCAATCTGACCTCTTTAAGATTCAGAATAATCTCAGTAACATCCTCGAGGATCCCCGACATGGTTGAAAGCTCATGAAGCGCACCCTCAATTTTTACGGAAGTGATTGCAGCGCCCTGAATAGAAGAGAGCAGCAGCCTTCTTAAAGAGTTGCCGATTGTTGTGGCAAAACCCCGCTCAAGAGGCTGGACCACAAACTTTCCATAACTGTCGGAGAGGCTTTCTTTATCAACCTCTACCCGCTCCGGCATGATCAATTCACGCCAGTTACGGTAAAATGGATCAGACTCAAGCGCTAATTCATGATTCTGTTCACTACTCATTATCAAATGCCTCGCAATTTATAATGGACAATAAATCTGACCAGACAGCTTATTGTTCAGTACTACATTAAATACTGTGCCCGTAAAGACCTGGGAAAACCTATCCCGGCAAATACGGGCAAAACCTTATTACAAAACACTACTATTTGGAATAAAGCTCGACGATCAGCTGCTCCTGAATCGGCATGGTTATCTCCTGCCGTGCCGGCTCACTCTTGACCGTTGCCTTCAACCCATCCTTGTCAACTTCAAGCCAAGTCGGAGTTCCACGACGTGCTACAGCATCAATACTGTCAGTGATCGCCTCGGTCTTCTGACTTTTCTCTCTGATCGAGATCACATCGTTAACAGAAACGAGAAACGACGGGATATTAACCTTTTTTCCATTGATCAGGATGTGGTTGTGCTTAACCAGCTGCCGGGCCTGCTGCCTTGAGTTGGCGAAACCGATACGATAGATCGTATTGTCCAGCCGTTTTTCGAGTAGCCTCAGGAGGTTCTCACCGGTAACACCTTTCTCGCGATCAGCCTTGATGAAGTATTGCCTGAACTGACCTTCCATGACCCCGTACATTCTTCTGACTTTCTGCTTTTCACGTAGCTGCACAGCATAGTCGGAAAATTTACGTGCACGAGCCTGGCCATGTTGCCCCGGCGGAAATGAACGTCTCTCAAACGCACACTTATCGGTATAGCATCTGTCCCCTTTGAGGAACAGCTTCAATCTTTCTCTTCTGCACTGCCGACAGACAGCACCTGTATATCTGGCCAATTTATAACCTCCGTCTCAAGTCAATATTACTGACCCGTAAGATACTCGCCTTAAAAAAAGGTAATCAGACTCTTCTTCTTTTGGGTGGTTTACAACCATTGTGGGGAATAGGCGTAACGTCATTAATCAGAGTCACATCGAGACCCGCAACCTGAATCGCCCTGATGGCTGAGTCCCTCCCGGGCCCTGGTCCTTTGACATTCACAACAACCTTACGCATACCCTGGTCGATTGCTTTTTTTGCTGCCTCTTCAACAGCATTCTGTGCCGCAAAAGGAGTGCTTTTTCTGGATCCTTTAAACCCCAGACACCCGGAACTGGACCAGGAGACAACATTCCCTTCCTTGTCGGCAAAAGTGACAAGCGTGTTGTTAAAAGTCGAACGAATGGACACAATCCCTTCGGGTACGTTTTTGCGGACTTTCCGCTTGGTGTTCTGCGCTTTTGGCTTCGCCATCTATTGCTCCTGAAACTTTACGTTGTCTTACACCGCAAGGGTATAAGTTTCGTTTGAGCAGACGCGCTGCTCAACTTAAGCTTTATTTCTTTTTAACCGCACCACGACGCGGACCTTTTCTGGTCCTGGCGTTGGTTTTGGTGCGCTGTCCACGACAAGGCAATCCTTTACGGTGCCGGAGACCCTGATAACAACCAAGATCCATAAGCCTTTTGATATCCATCGCAACCTCGCGACGGCAGTCACCCTCGACCGTATATTGATCCTGGATAACCTTCATGAGATCAGAGATATTCTTTTCATCAAGATTATCGCTGTTCATATCATAGGGCAATTTGACCTTGTCGAGAATATTCCGAGCAGAAGTCCTGCCTATTCCATGGATATAGGTCAGCGCTATAACCATGTGCTTATTTCTGGGTAAATCAATACCTGCTATACGTGCCAAGATAGACCTCCACAACTCAACAAAATATTATTTAACCTTGACGTTGCTTGTGTTTCTTTACTTTGCACGAAACACGAATAACCCCATTGCGTTTGAAAACCCGACAATCACTACACATTTTCTTTACTGAAGCCCTGACTTTCATTGCTGCACCCGAATCCTACTTTTTATTTTTTTGCCCTGAAGGTTACCCTGCCACGAGTCAAATCATATGGCGACAATTCTATTGTCACCCTGTCCCCAGGAAGAATTTTTATAAAATGCATTCTCATTTTTCCGGAGATATGAGCCAGAACCTTGTGGCCGTTATCAAGTTCAACGCGAAACATGGCGTTGGGTAAGGGCTCAACAATGGTCCCTTCAACCTGAATGGCCTCTTCTTTGGGCATACAATCCTTCCTGTTTTAATTTAATCCAACCAACATCAAAAAAATGAAAAGAGAGATGATAAACGATTTAGTTTATTTTTCCTTCTTTTTTTTTAAAAATTAATCAACAAATATTCAGGTGGCTCTTTCAGTAAGGATCAGCGGACCATCCTCTGTAACCACTACCGTATGCTCAAAATGGGCTGAAGGTTCACGGTCTGCAGTAACAACAGTCCACCCATCTTTCAACACCTTCACCTCATATTTACCGGCATTCACCATCGGCTCTATCGCCAGAACCATTCCCGGTAGAAGCCTGGGGGTCTGCCCTTTGCGGCTGTAGTTAGGTATCTCGGGTGGTTCGTGGAGCTGACTGCCGATTCCATGGCCAACAAACTGTCGAACCACGGAAAAGTTGTTGGCCGTTTCAACATACTGTTCAACAGCGGCCGATATATCGTTGACCCTGTTTCCGACCCGGACCTGCGAAACCGCCTTTTCAAGCGCCACCCTTGTCACACGTATCAACTCCTCTTTCAGAGGTGATACGTTACCAACCGGCACAGTAATTGCGGCATCACCGTAAAAACCCCTGAACTTGACGCCGAAATCAATACTGAGGATATCGCCCTCTTTGAGGATTACCCTTTCGGAGGGAATTCCATGAACCACCTCTTCGTTCAGTGACACACACAGACTGCCTGGAAACCCTCGATATCCTTTGAAGGCGGGTTCACCGCCCTTTTTTCTGGCAAACTCTTCTGCCCAGATATCGAGCCTGAGTGTATTTAAACCTGGCTCTATCCTACTCTCCAGCATAGCAAGCGTTTCAGCCACTATCTGATTGGCTTCACGCATGATCTGAATCTCGGAGGGAGACTTCAGAGTGATAGAGCGACTCATGGCATCTGCCTCTTATTTAGCGACGCCCTCGAATCTTGCCACTCTTAAGGAACCCTTCGTAATTTCTCATGACCGCATGCGATTCTATCTGTGCCAAAGTGTCTATAGCAACACCAACCACAATCAACAGAGCGGTTCCGCCGAAATAAAAGGGAACATTCAGGTTATTGATAAGAACGGTCGGCAATACACAAATCACACTTACATAGATGGCGCCGATAACCGTCAGGCGCACTGTGATCTTGTCAATAAATTCAGCTGATTTCTTCCCTGGTCTGATCCCCGGGATAAAACCACCATTTTTCTTCAGATTCTCTGCCACATCAACCGGGTTAAAAGTCACCGCGGTATAGAAAAAACAGAAAAAGACAATAAAGCCGATAAAAAGCAGGGTCCAGGTAAGGCTGCCCCACTGCAGATAAGCAGTCACTCTCTGCACCCAATCAATTTTTATAAACCCGCCGATCGTCGCAGGAAACATCATAATCGATGAAGCGAATATCGGAGGAATGACTCCGGACATATTGATCTTCAGAGGCAGATGAGACTGTTGACCTCCGTACATCCTGCGACCGACCACCCTCTTGGCATACTGAACGGGAATTCTTCTCTGGGCGGTCTCGAAGTAGATTATAATGCCAACGACAACAAGCATCATAGCGAGCAGAACGGGAAGAAAAATGAATGTCATGTCCCCGGCGCTGACCATTTTAAAAGTTTTAGCAATTGCAGCGGGAATTCCAGCCACAATTCCGGCAGTAATGATCAGTGATATCCCATTGCCTATACCACGCTCGCTCATCTGCTCGCCAAGCCACATGATAAAAGCGGTTCCGGAGGTCAGGGTCAGAATGGTCATCACTCTGAATCCCCAGCCCGGCATATTCACAATCATCGCCGATCCTGATGGGGCGGCCATGCTTTCAAGCCCAACACTTATAAAAAGCCCCTGAACCAAGCTCAGTACAACCGTCGCATAACGGGTGTACTGGGTAATCTTACGCCGGCCACTTTCTCCTTCTTTAGAAAGCGCTTCAAGCTGTGGAACAACAACCGTCAGAAGCTGGAATATAATCGAAGCACTGATATAGGGCATGATTCCCAGGGCGAAGATGGAAAAGTTCTCTAAAGCCCCGCCGGAAAACATGTTGAACATATCAAACAGTGTCCCGGCATTTTTCTGAAAGAAGGCGGCAAGAGCCTCACCGTTGATACCGGGTGTGGGGATCTGCACCCCGACCCGGTAAATGGCAAGCATCAGTAAAGTAAAAGTTATCCGCCGCCGCAGTTCAGGAATATTCGCCGCACTCTGGAAACCAGCCTGCATCAATTAGCCTCTATTTTCCCGCCGGCAGCCTCAATCTTCTTCCTGGCCGACTCACTCAATTTATCAACAGAAACCGTCAGTGGTTTGGTGATCTCACCATTGCCCAATATCTTTACATACTTGTATTTGCTGGCAACAAGACCGGACGAAACCAGCAACTTAAGGTCAATCGTTGCACCAGCATCAAAGCGCTCAAGGTCTTTTACATTAACAACGGCAATATCCTTGGCGAAAACATTGGTAAAACCACGTTTGGGAATTCGCCGCTGCAGAGGCATCTGTCCACCCTCAAAGCCAGGCTTGATTCCACCACCGGAACGGGCTTTAAACCCCTTATGCCCCTTGGTGGCAGTTTTACCCCTACCGGAACCAGGTCCGCGTCCGACTCTCTTCTTGGGACGTGTCGACCCGGGATTCGGCGAAAGATTACCTAAGGTAAGCATGATCAATCCTCCACTTCTACCAGGTGCTCAACTTTTCTGAGCATTCCCCGGATCTCAGGTGTATCCTTGCGAACCACCGTCTTATTCGTCTTGGTAAGACCCAGGCCGACAAGTGTCGCCCGCACCTTTCTGGTGCTTCCGATCTTACTTTTCTTTAAAGTCATTTTTATGTCTTTCATGATAATTCCTGCCTCTGATGCAACATATAAAGAAAGCTGCCTAAACCGGCAGCATACTTGTCTTTCTCAAGCGGACCCAATCCAAGATCACACCTCAGGCGACAATCTCTCCTACACTCTTCCCACGGCCGGCGGCAACCTGCTCTGCTGTTCTCAGATTGCGGAGCCCGGCGACGGTAGCCTTGACAAGATTGTGCGGATTATGAGATCCAAGACATTTGGTCAGAATATTCTGAACTCCGGCAGCCTCAAGGACGGCCCGCACCGCACCGCCGGCAATAACCCCGGTACCCTCGGAGGCAGGCTTGAGCATTACTTTTCCTGCACCAAACTTGCCGTTTATCTCATGCGGAATTGAGGTCTCAGTAATGGCAACTTTTTTCATGTCTTTCCGGGCTCTTTCAATGCCTTTCCGGATCGCTTCAGGAACCTGATTGGCTTTGCCAAGACCCTGTCCTACACGCCCATTGCCGTCACCAACAACACAAATTGCGCTGAAACTGAATCGCCGACCACCCTTCACAACTTTGGCAGTACGATTAATAAAGACCACCTTCTCAATCAACTGGTCTTCGACGCTATCTTTTTTAAAGTTAGACAAGGTTCACCCCCAATCTGTACTTGAATTTACCGGATTACTTCTGCGGATCAGAAGACCAGGCCGCCCTCGCGTGCTCCATCGGACAGTGATTTCACACGTCCGTGATATATATAACCGCCCCGATCGAAAACAATTTTCTCGACCCCGATCTGCTTGGCTTTTTCCGCTAGCATCATGCCAACCTTGCGGGCAACCTCGATTTTATTCTCAACGCTTTCTGATTTTACAGTACCGTCAAGGGTTGACATGGCGGCCAGAGTCCGACCGGTCACGTCATCAATAAGCTGTGCATAGATATGCCTTGAGCTTTTGAATACACGCAGCCTCGGACGTTCTGCGGTCCCACCTATCTTTTTTCTAACCCTTTTGATCCGACTCTGTCGGGCAACTGTTTTAGAATTTGTTTTTGCCATTGTTCTTGCCTTGCCGCGTTTTGTCTTGAATTAATTGTCGGTATCAGATACCGCCAAGCCATTAACCTTACGAATACCCTGCAGTAAGATTACTTTCCTGCAGACTTACCGACCTTCCTCACGATTCGCTCGTCTTCATAACGAATCCCTTTGCCCTTGTAGGGCTCAGGTTTTCTGACACTGCGTATTCTTGCTGCGGTAAGCCCGAGAAGCTCCTTGTCGATAGATTCCAGAGTAATATCCGACTTTTCAACCGATGCCTGAACACCATCCGGAAGACCAAACTCCACCGGGTTTGAATACCCGACGTTCAAGGTCAGGACCTTGCCGGCCACCGAAGCACGATACCCGACACCTTCGATGATCAGCTTCTTCTTGAACCCCTGATCCACCCCGACAACCATGTTGTGAATCAAAGTGCGGGTCAATCCCGAAAAAGCGTTGGTCCGCTTACTGTTGTCTCTACATTTAACAAGAAGTTGCGCACCATCCTCAACAACTTCTATCTCAGGCCTGATGTCCCTTTCCAGAGCACCTTTCGGCCCCGTCACCTTAACGTGTGTTCCCTTCAGATCGATCTTGGTTCCTTTGGGAATAGGAATAGGCTGCTTACCAATCCTGGACATGAATAATCTCCACTAAATCTTGGTCTTAAAAATCTTCTACCAGACTTCACAGAGGAGTTCGCCACCCACCCTGTTCTTTCTGGCCTGGTGATCGGTCATCAATCCATTGGAAGTGGATATAATCCCTATACCCAGACCGCTCATAACTTTGGGAATCTCATCAGCCTTCACATACACCCGACACCCGGGTTTGCTGATCCGGCGCAATCCGCTGATGACCTTCTGGTTGCCCTGGCCATATTTAAGATCAATATGCAGAACTCCCTGTTTGTCATCTTTCTGGACATGATAGTCACTGATATACCCTTCATCCTTCAAAACCTTTGCCACACTGGTCTTCAGGTTGGAAAGAGGCATTTCAACGCTTTCAAACTTTACCATGCATGCATTTCTTACCCTGGTGAGCATATCTGCCAGGGGATCACTCATAGACATAAAGCTTCGCTCCTCAAATTTTTCTTCGCTGAAACACCTACGTTTCTACCAGCTGGACTTGGTAACACCGGTTACCTGCCCATGTGAAGCCAGTGACCGGAAGCAGATCCGGCATACACCGAATTTTCTGATAAATGCTCGTGACCTGCCACAGAGCGGACACCTATTATAAGCCCTGACTTTAAACTTGGGCGCACGCTGACTTTTAGCGATTAAAGATTTCTTAGCCAACCTCTTCCCTCCTTGTTATTTTCTGAAAGGCACGCCTAATGCCTTTAACAGGAATCGCCCTTCATCATCGCTTGGTGCAGTGGTGCCAATGACGATATTCAACCCCTTAATTTTGTCAATCTTGTCGTAATCAATCTCCGGGAAGATGATGTGTTCCTTGATGCCCATGGCATAGTTGCCGTTCCCGTCAAAAGATTTGGCGGAAATCCCGCGGAAGTCCCTGACCCTGGGAAGAGCAACGTTGATCAGCTTGCTCAGAAAATCCCACATTTTGTCACCGCGCAAGGTCACCCGGCAGCCGATCGGCATGCCTTCGCGCAGCTTGAATGTCGCGATGGATTTCTTGGCCTTGGTCACTACCGCTTTCTGCCCGGCAATCATGGTCAGCTCGTTAACGGCACCCTCCATGATTTTCGGATTCTGAACAGCTTCACCAAGCCCCATATTCAGAACAATCTGGGTAAGCTTCGGTACCTGCATGATGCTTTTATACCCGAATTTTTCCATGAGCTGCGGTACGCAGTTCTCAATATAATGATTTTTTAAAGCAGCCATTTCTTATCTCCAAAAACCTTATTTCACCCTTCGGGCATAAGTTTCGTACGAGCAGCCATGCTGCTCAACTTAGCTTTAGGCTTTAGCTTCAACTGATTCTCCGCATTTCTTGCAAACCCGGACCTTCATCCCGTCATCCAGAACCTTGGCTCCCACCCTTGCCGGCTTGGAACATTTGGGACAAACCAGCATCACATTCGATACGTGGATCGCAGCTTCTTTCTCAATTATACCGCCCTGCTGATTGGCCTGGCTTGGCTTGGTATGTCTCTTGATCATGTTGACTTTCTCAACAATGACTCTTCCCTTATCATGGAATGAACCAATCACCTTCCCGACCAGTCCCTTGTCCTTGCCTGCAATGACTTCAACCTGATCGTTTACCTTAATTTTTTTCATGGTGCTGTCTGCCTGTTATATCTGCCACTGTTCTATGAATAGCGGCAGTATTTTACTAAAATATTATTAAAGGACTTCGGGGGCCAGAGAGATAATCTTCATATATCCTTTTGCACGAAGCTCCCGAGCCACCGGACCAAAAATACGGGTACCGACCGGTTCACCAGTATTGCCGATGAGGACAGCTGAATTTTCATCAAATCGGACAGAGGTGCCTTCCATTCGACGAAGTTCTTTAACAGTCCTGACCACCACAGCCTTCATAACATCCCCCTTCTTAACCTTGGCGTTGGGAATGGCTTCTTTGACCGCGACAACAATGACATCACCAATTCCTGCATAACGCCTCTTGGAACCACCGAGAACCTTTATGCACAAAACCTTTTTGGCGCCGCTATTGTCTGCAACGTTTAAAACTGTCTCTGTCTGTATCATTTTTTTCCACCAGCATGGATGCTAAGCTTTGCGACCGCAACGAAACTGCCGCCAGCCCGATAATCATGTTAATCTGCTGCAGAACTACTCACACTGCACGTTCTACAATCTTTCTGACCCGCCATCTCTTGTTTTTGCTCAGGGGCCGACATTCCTCAATCATGATTCTGTCACCAATATTGCAGCTGTTCTCGGGGTCATCAGCCATATATTTGTCATGCTGACGGATAGACTTACCGTACAGTTTGTGACGGACCATACGTTCTGTTTGGACAACAACACTTTTGTCCATTTTGGTGCTGACCACAACACCCACCAGAGTTCTCTTGTTCTTTTTTATTTCTACTTCTGCCATTTCAGCATTCCTGTAAGATCTGATTTTATATCCTGGGATACGATCTGTTCAATCACGGACTCAGCTTGCGGCCTGTTCCCGGCGTTTTTCATTAGCAATGGTCTTGACCCTGGCTATCTGTTTACTGAGAACACCCAGTTTCGCCGGATTTTCCAGAGAACGAATTCCATGCTGAAATTTCAGGTTAAAGAGTTCCTGGGCAAGGTCTTTCTCTTTAATCACGAGATCCTCAATACTCAGTTCACGCAAATCTTTAGTCTTCATATTGATGTCTCTCTTGTAATAATCTTTGTTGCAAACGGCAATTTGTTCCCGGCAAGGGTCAACGCTCTGATGGCCAGTTCCTCATCAACACCGGCAAGTTCATAGAGAATCTTGCCCGGTTTAATGGGAGCCACCCAGTATTCCGGATTCCCTTTACCTTTACCCATTCTTGTCTCAGCAGGCTTTTTGGTAATAGGTTTGGCAGGAAACACTCTGATCCAGAGTTTACCGCCCCTTTTAATCTTCCTGTTGATCGCAATACGGGCAGCCTCAATGTGCTGAGCACTCATTCTTCCGCATTCAACTGCTTTCAGGGCATAATCACCGAACTCCAAGGAAGAGCCACGGAGCGCTACACCTGTGAGCCGGCCCTTCATCTGTTTTCTGAACTTAACTTTTTTGGGACTTAACATATTTCATAACCTCATCAGCTCGGGAGGATTGTCAATCAAATCTACTCTTACTCTATCTCGGTATCGGTGAGTATTTCGCCTTTGAAGATCCAGACTTTCACACCAATTTTGCCGTAGGTGGTATTCGCTTCCGCGAAACCATAATCAATGTCGGCACGGAGTGTGTGCAACGGAACCCTGCCTTCACGAAACCATTCAGTCCGCGACATTTCTGCACCCCCCAGCCGACCGGAGCAGGAGATCTTAATCCCTTTGGCTCCGAACTTCAAGGCGATACTTACTGACTTTTTCATAGCCCTTCTGAAAGCCACCCGACGTTCAAGCTGCATGGCAACATTTTCCGCCACCAGTTGAGCCTCTGACTCAGGACGTCTTACTTCCTGAATGTCAACATGGCATTCGCGTTTGGAAAACCTGTCGAGATCATTTTTCAGGGCCTCGATTTCAGCACCCTTTTTCCCGATAACGATTCCTGGACGTGCTGTATGGATCTTGACCCTGACCTTCTCACCTGTCCTGGCAATCTCAATCTTGGAAACGCCAGCATGGTAAAGACGTTTCTTCAGGTATTTCCTGATTTTCTGATCCTCCAGGAAATACGCTGCATATTCACGATCAGCGTACCAGATGGAATCCCAGGTCCTTACAATGTTAAGTCTAAAACCTATAGGATTAACTTTCTGACCCAAAACAACCCTCCATGAAAAAATAAATTTTTCTCTTTATTTCTCTTTCGGCACTGGAGAAAAACATCCGTTCAACGAAAGAACTCTCTCCAGCAATCTTACTTATTGCTCATCCAGAACCACGGTAATGTGGCTGGTTCTCTTTAGAATCCTGTTCGCCCTACCTTGCGCCCGGGGTCGAATCCGTTTCATCATCGGGCCGCCATCAATAAAGATTGTTTTTACGTACAGCGTATCAACATCAATGGCTTCATTCTGACCAGCATTGGCAAGAGCTGACTCAATAATCTTACGGATAATCCTCGCCCCTTTCTTGGGCATAAAGCGCAGAGTGTTAATTGCCGACCCCACATCTTTACCCCTTACCAGATCAGCGACCAGTCTGGCCTTCTGGGGAGAGATCCGTATTTGTTTGGCAAACGCCTTGGCTTCCATTCTAAATTCTCCTTAACAACCAATCTTTTATATCAGTTCCGTTGCCGGGAATACCCAGCGGGAAGGATGCTATTTCTTACCTTTCTTCCCGGCAGCGTGACCATAATAGGTCCTGGTGGGAGAATATTCTCCCAGTTTCTGTCCTACCATGTTCTCTGATACGAAAACCGGGATGAATTTCTTACCATTATGAACTGCTAGAGTCAGCCCAACCATATCAGGAATAATGTCAGAGCGCCGGGACCAGGTTTTGATGACTTTTCGCGAACCAGTCTCTTTGGCCTTGACAACCTTTTCCATCAGATGACCATCTACAAACGGTCCTTTTTTTACAGAACGAGCCACTTTTCAACCCCCTGTCTACGATCTTTTGGTGACAATATCTTTGTCAGACTGCTTACGTTTTCTGGTTTTATATCCCTTGGTCGGTATACCCCATGGGGTACACGGATGACGACCACCGGAGCTTTTTCCTTCACCACCACCCATTGGATGATCGTGCGGGTTCATGGCCACGCCACGCACTTTGGGCCGTCTGCCAAGCCAGCGATTTCGCCCGGCCTTGCCGAGTTTCTGCCGCTCATGCTCGATATTGCCGATCTGCCCGATACTGGCCCGGCATTTCCGGTGAAATCTTCGAACCTCACCGGACGGCAGTTTAACGAGTACATACTCGCCTTCTTTGGCCATGAGCTGCGCCGATGTCCCGGCGCTGCGAACAAGCTGAGCCCCTTTATCAATCCGCATCTCAAGATTATGGATTGTAGATCCGAGCGGCATATTTCCCATTGGCATACAGTTGCCCGGTTTGATATCAACAGAATCACCGGAAACCACACTGTCACCAACTTTCATACCGAGGGGACATATAATATAACGTTTCTCACCATCTGCATAGTTCAGCAAGGCAATGTTTGCAGAACGGTTCGGGTCATACTCGATCGTCGCTACCTTTGACGGGATATTGTCTTTGTCCCGTTTAAAATCGATGATTCTGTATTTCCGCTTGTGTCCACCGCCGATATGCCTTGCAGTTACCCGGCCATTGTTATTACGGCCACCACTCTTACTCAAAGCCCTGACCAGTTTTTTCTCCGGACGGTCTTTGGACAAGTCCGGATTGACAATGGTTACCAGTGTCCTTTTGCCCGGTGATGTCGGTTTGTAGGTCTTAGTTGGCATTTCAAACCCCGATTAAATAATTTTCCACTGAAATTTTGTTAAAAACCCGAAGAACAAAAGGTCTTTAAATTTTACAGATCTTCCAGAAAGTTGATCTTGTGCCCCTCAGCCAATGTCACGATGGCTTTCTTCCAGTCGTTCCTCCGTCCGGAATGGCGCCCAACCCTTTTGCTCTTTCCGTGCATATTCGCTGTCCGTACCTTGTCGACCTTCACTTTGAACATCTGCTCAACGGCTTCCTTGATTTCTATCTTGTTGGCCTGGGTATCGACTTTTACAACAACCTGGTTGTGGACTTCCTGAAGGGTCATCCCCTTTTCAGTCAGACACGGCTTCTTGACCACATTACAGATGTTTTTCATGACAGCACCCTCTCTTCAAGCTTCCCAAGGCAGTCCTGAACGAGGACGATCTTTTTGTGAAGTAGAATATCGTAAACATTGAGTCCCGCGGTCGGCATCACCTTGTATCCCGGAACATTACGGGATGACTTCTCAAGATTGGCATTGGATTCGCCAATCACGATCAATGCGTTGTCAAGCTCCAGCCGGTTCATAACCTCTACAAAGTTTCTGGTCTTGATCTCCTCAAGACGGAACTCATCAAGAACCACCAGATTTTCCTCGGCAAGTCGTGAACTCAGCGCCATACAGAGCCCAAGCTTACGAACCTTCTTGGGGACCTTATAGCTGTAGTCCTTGGTCCGAGGACCGAACACCGTACCACCCCCACGCCAGAGCGGAGAAGTCCTTGAGCCGGCACGCGCACGTCCGGTTCCTTTCTGCCTCCAGGGCTTGGCACCGCCACCCCTGACTTCAGCCTTGGTTTTGGTATGAGCATTGCCGCTACGGCGATTGGCCAACTGCATTCTGACGATGTCATGAATGATGTGCTGTTTCACCTCAACACCAAAAATGGCATCGTTCAGCTCAACCTCACCGGCCTTCTCATTTTTTATATTCTTAACTTCTGTAACTGCCATTTTATGAAACCCCCAACAGGTCTTTTGTGTTGGAACCACACCGGACAGCAAGTGCTGCGATGTATGGATGATCTTGAGTCGCTTTTATTTACAGTAAATCTGCAGTAACCCCTGCTTGGCGCCCGGGACATTGCCTTTGACCAGCAGCACATTATCCTCCGGACGGATATCAATGATCATGACGTTTTTCTTGGTCACCAGATCATTACCCATCCGACCCGGAAGCTTCTTGCCCTTAACAACCCGGCTGGGCCAGGCACTGCAACCGATAGAGCCCGGAGCCCTGTGACACATGGAGCCGTGGGTATCAGGACCGCCGCTGAAACCATGTCTCTTCATTACACCCTGGAACCCGCGCCCTTTCGAGACTCCACTGACATCCACCAGGTCACCGGCCTTGAAAAGTTCTTCGACCCTGATTTCCTGACCGAGTTCATATTGCTCAGGGTTTTCAACCCTGAACTCATTGATATGGTAAAAGCCGCCTTTCCCGGCTGCTTTAACGTGACCGGCCATGGGCTTGTTAAGCCGGGAATCCTTCAAGCCGACAAAGCCGACCTGGATAGCGGAATAACCGTCATTATCAACCGTTTTTCTCTGGAGGACGACACAGGGACCAGCCTCAATAGCAGTCACCGGGATGGCCGCTCCGGCATCAGAGTAAACCCTGGTCATTCCAACTTTCCTGCCAAGTATTCCGATAGTTTTAGGCATTTTCTCAACCTGAATATTTTATTTTTACAGCTTTATCTCTACATCGACTCCCGCTGAAAGCTGGAGTTTCATCAGGGCGTCAATCGTCTGCTGCGTTGGCTCAAGGATATCAAGAAGGCGACGATGGGTACGCATCTCGAAATGCTCTCTCGATTTCTTATCCACATGAGGTGACCGAAGCACACAATACTTGTTGATGCTTGTCGGTAACGGGATAGGCCCGGCAATACTTGCACCTGTACGCTTAGCGGTCTCAACGATTTCAATCGTTGATTTGTCCAGGAGCTTGTGATCGTAACCTTTAAGCCTGATTCTAATTTTCTGAGTCGGCAGCATATCTATTCACCCTACTCGACAATCTTGTTAATAACACCGGCGCCTACAGTACGGCCACCTTCTCGGATCGCAAAGCGCAGTCCGTCTTCCATCGCAATCGGGGTAATCAGCTGCCCTTCGATCGTCACGTTGTCTCCAGGCATTACCATCTCTACTCCCGCCTGAAGGTTTACAATCCCGGTCACGTCGGTCGTCCGG
>JAHJIQ010000034.1 GCA_018823285.1 Pseudomonadota bacterium | reverse complement strand
GGTGAAGAACTTGGCGCCTGGGGGAAGGTGGAGCTGGTCAGGATCTGAATAAAATCCTACTCCTCACCCTTGAAGAAGGCCGGATTTTTTTCGTTTGAATTCTTCGAGTTTTACCATTTCTTTTTTGTGACATTCCGGACAGTAACCGTGCGAAAATAAAATCTCTGAATTTTCCTGCAGATATCGGTCGATATTGATCCAGTCCTTTTCGTTTCGGCTGTTTTCGCCTGTCTTGACCTTTTTGCAGACACAGCAGACCTGCATCAGGCCTTTCAGGATCTTGATCTCCCGGAGAGAGTCTTCCAGCGGTTTTACGAGAAATAGATAGAGGACGGGGGCGACAAGAATCGAGAGGGCGACGGCGTCGATAAGCATGATCTTGAGATTTTCCCAGAAGCTGTCTTCCCTCTGGTGGCCGATCAGATACATGATCAGGAATTCCGCCGCGAAAATTACCGTGAAAACAACGGTGAATTTTTTGGTTGAAGCACGATACATGTATCACCTGTGCATTGATTTAAGAAGACCAGTCGTTATCCTCAAACTGGCTGTGGTCCGGTTTGGGCGGTTTTGCCTCGGTGATCCGCGCGTCGAGCCAGGCCATGATCTTGTCAGCTTCCGCGGCTACGTCAGCGAGAGCGCGGCCCCGGTGGCTGACCCGGTTTTTCTCTTCCAGAGTGCTTTCAGCGAAGGTTTTGCCGAGTTCCGGAGAAAAAAAGACCGGATCATAGCCAAACCCGCCATCACCTTTCGGCTCGGTGGTGATCTCTCCCTCGCAGCGTCCCTCATAGGTGAGGGCCGGGCCGGTGGGGACGGCAATGGAGATCACGCAGTGAAAGGCGGCCGAACGGTCGCTTTTCCCTGCCATTTCCTGGAGAAGTTTTTTGATGTTGTCCTGGTCGGTGGCCTCCGGGCCCGCATAACGGGCGGAGTAGACGCCGGGTGCGCCGTCGAGGGCATTCACGACCAGGCCGGAATCATCGGAGATGGCGGGCAGGCCGAGCACCCTGGCGGTGAAGTGCGCCTTTTTGTAGGCGTTGTCGTCGAAGGTTTCGCCGTCTTCCACCGCTTCCGGGATCGGGCCGAAATCGTTCAAGCTGCGCAGGTCGACCTTGTCGTCGCCGAGCAGGCTTCGGAACTCCTTTACTTTCCCTTCGTTGCGGGTCGCGAGGACGATGATATGTTTCATGCTGTACTCCGAAAAAAAATTATAGATTAAGCAGGAGCCTCCTGCAAAATGAACATTTGCTGCCCTCGGCCGACAACACCCCGTGCGGCTCCCCAGGTCATCCTTTTACGAAAAATTACCTGTTGCCGCAAGAGCTTTTGACAGAAACTCCCGTCTAATGGTATGTGTGAACACTTCGATGGCGGATCGGGTTGTCGTTGTTGTTAATCCTGAATTCTTACTAAAGCAAATCATGCCTGAGACTGATAAAAAGCCTGAAAAAATCATCCTCACCGGATACCGGGCCACCGGCAAGAGTTCGGTGGGGAAAATGGTGGCCGAACTAACCGGCTACGAATTCATCGATATGGACAAGGTTCTCGAAGGTCGGTTCGGGAAGATCAGCGATCTTGTGGCCGAGAAAGGGTGGGATTTTTTCCGGGCCCGGGAGAAGGAGCTGCTTGTCGAGCTGACCGGAACCACCGGCAAGGTGATTGCCACCGGCGGCGGGGCGATCCTGCATCAGGAGGTGTGGGACCGGTTCAAGGCAAGCGGGTGGGTGGTCTGGCTCACCTCGGATCTTGAAAGTATCTGCAGCCGACTGGCCGTTGATCCCGCTTCACCCGGGCAAAGGCCGTCGCTGACCGGGGCTGATATTCGGGAAGAAGCGGCGGCGGTCCTTGCGGCAAGGGAGCCTTTATACAGGGAAGGCTCACATCTGGAGGTGGATTCGAACCGGCCGCTTGACCAGGTGGTCGCTGAGATCATGGCGGCGCTGCAATCGCGATTCTGATGTCGCCTTTCTTGACATCTCAAATTTTTTTAAATAAAATCATGAACTTACTTAATATTTTACTTGTGGTGAAAAAATGGCGGGGAGTACCTTCGGCAGAATATTTACGGTGACGACCTGGGGAGAATCCCATGGCACGGCAGTCGGGGCAACGATTGACGGCTGTCCTCCGGGTCTTGAACTCACGGAAGAAGATCTCCAGCGGGATCTCGACCGGCGCAGGCCGGGCCAGGGCGGACCGGCTGCAAGCCCTCGCAAGGAGCCGGACAAGGTGCAGATTCTTTCCGGAATATTTGAGGGCAGGACCACCGGCACCCCCATCTCTCTTGCGATTTTCAACCAGGATGCTCACAGCAAATCGTATGATCACCTGAAGAATATTTTCCGGCCCGGTCATGGCGATATTACTTATCTGAAAAAATACGGAATCCGCGATCACCGGGGCGGCGGCAGGGCTTCGGCCCGGGAGACCGCAGCGCGGGTGGCCGCCGGGGCGGTGGCCAGAAAACTGCTGGCGGGCGAGGGGATCAAGGTTACCACTTATACCGTGGCCCTTGGCGGCATTGTTGCTGCAGGGAGGGATCTTGCGGTGATCTCGGAAAACCCCCTTTCCTGCCCTGATCGTGAAGCGGCGGCGCGGATGGAGGAGCGGATTGAACTGGTCCGCAAAGAGGGCGACACCCTGGGCGGAGTGGTCGAGATTCTGGTCACCGGCTGCCCGGCCGGACTTGGTGAACCGGTGTTCGACAAACTCGACGGAGACCTTGCCCGGGCGCTCATGTCGATCGGGGCGGTCAAGGGGGTCGAGATCGGCGCCGGATTTGCGGCCGCCGCCATGAAGGGGTCCGAAAACAACGATCCGATCACCGGGGACGGATTTATCGGCAATAATGCCGGGGGAATTCTTGCCGGGATCTCAAGCGGCCAGGAGATTGTCGCCCGGGTGGCGGTGAAACCCATCCCGTCCATCGCCAAAGAGCAGAAGACCATCGACCTAGACGGCAATGAGGTCAAGGTCAAGATCGGCGGCCGACACGATATTTCGGCGATCCCGAGGATCCTGCCGGTCTGTGAAGCGATGGTCGCGTTAACCCTCGCCGATCATCTCCTCCGTCAGCGGACGGTACACAAACCCTGATATCTTTATCCGGAAAACTATCGATGGCTAAAAGACAGCTGAAAAAAGTATTGATGCTGACCCGCGAGTACAGCGGGCTGGCCGGGGCCGGCGGGGTCAAGGATGTGTCCCGGCAGCTTGCTGAAGCGCTGGTCCGGAAGGGCAAACAGGTCAGCGTGGTGATGCCGCTGTACGGGTTCCTGGACCCCGAAGCGCTTGGCTTTAAACCCCTGGATCTCTCCTTACTGATCAACATGCACTATGTGGGGCGGGAGCGGCAGGAGAGTGTCCGGCTCTGGAGCGCGGAGAAGTGCGGGGTTGTCATTTATCTGATCGATGCCGAGCGCTATCGGGAAAAGAAAAGCATCTATACCTATACCGCAGAAGAAGCGGCGGGAAATCCGCTCCACCGGCAGGGAATGGCGCATTACGATTATTTCGCGATGAACGTGCTGCTGCAGAAGGCGGCCATCGCGATGATGATCCGGTTGGGCGAAAAGCCCGATATGATCCACTGTCACGACGGGCATACCGCACTGGTCCCGGCGATGATCCGGGAGATCGAAGGGTACCGCCATTACTTTCACGAGACGGGTTGCCTGGTCACCATTCACAATGCAGGCTGGGGGTACCATCAGGAGATAGCCGATCTCGCCTTTGCCGAAACCATTACCGGTCTTCCCTCAAAGGTGATTCTGGGCAACCTGCTGGACGGCCATTTCAACCCCTTCCTTGCCGCTTCTGCTTATGGGGTTCTCAATACGGTAAGCGAGAATTATGCCCGGGAACTGCAGGAGACCGGGGATGATCGCTTGACCGGCTGGCTCGGCCACCGGCTGATTGATCGCAAGGTTGTGCTTGCCGGAGTCACCAACGGGATCAACCCGGCGGACTATGATCCGATGCAGCCTGCGGCGATGGGGATCGAGGCCGCCTTTTCTCCCGCCGACGGGAAGTATGCCGGCAAGGCCCGTTGCCGGGCGATCCTGATCAAGGATCTGCAGGCAGGCGATCTTCCCGGGATCGATCAAACCGGCTCTCTCGACTCTCACCCGAAACAACCTCTGTTTACCTTTATCGGCCGTTTTACCGCCCAGAAAGGTGTCGATAAACTGGTCGGCTCCCTTGAGACCCTCCTGCCGATGGACAAGAAATTCCAGGCGCTGGTTCTCGGCACCGGTGAGCCGAAGATTGAAGAGGAGCTGATTGCCCTCACCACCGACAGCCGGTACCGGGGACGGGTTTGTCTGTTGCGCGGTTTTGATCCGGTCCTCGCCAACCGGATTTATGCCGCCGGGGATTTCTTTCTGGTCCCGTCCCAATATGAGCCGTGCGGCCTGACCGATTATATCGCCCAACTGTTCGGCAATCTGCCGATTGTTCACGCCATCGGCGGCCTGGTCAAGGTAGTCGACGGGGTCACCGGCCTTGCCTATCGCGAACATAACTCCGCGGCCCTGATGGGGACCATGCTGAAAGCGATTCATCTCTTCCGCAGCGACAAAGACAAAATGCTTGAGATGCGTCGGGCGGCGGTGAACGAGATCAACCGCCATTACACCTGGGACAACGTGGTCAACCGGTATCTCAAACTCTATCACCGGGCCATGGAGATGGCTGCGGCGGAGGAGATGCAACCCGAAGTTTAATGTCGGGACCGGTAAATCTCTAGTAAGGTAAGATAGTCGATCGAGCAGTTAACCTTTCGGTGGCCGACACCTTTCGGCCGCCCGATAACCGGAGGTGTGCTGATGAAAGCAGTCGCGGCCGTGAACGGCCTGATCACCTCGGAAGTTTCCGCTTTTTATGCCGCCCGTTATGCGTCCCTGTATAACCTCACCCTGACCCTGCTCCATGTTGCCAACCCGACTGACGAGAGACTTGATGTCGAAAGCAGTATGGCGGTGATTGAGGAGGTTGCCGCAGGGTACAAGGTCAAGACCGAACGGGTGTTCCTGGAGGGGAAGCCGGAAAAGGCAATCTGTGATTATCTCCGGGAGACCAGGGCCGATATTGTTTTCTGTTCGACCCGGATGCGGCGCCGATTTTTTGAGGATTCGCTAAGTGAAAAATTGAGCCGCCTTCGTCCGGCCACGGATCTTGCGATCGTCCGCGTCGCCCGGATCGAGGCATGGGCGATGACCAGGGAAGCGGTTCTGCCGATCCGGGAAGAGCGGTTGTCGGTGGAAAAATTTCTGTTCTTCACTTCAATGGTCAAAGCCCTGGGAAGTTCCGCCGAGATTTATTCGATCAGCCCGGTCAGCCGCAGTCGGATGGCCCGGCTGGAGATCGGTGACACCAAAAAGCTCTTTCAGCGGATCAATGATCGACTCGAACATTATTCCCGCGCCCTGAAACTGCTGGAAATCCCCTTTCGAATCAAGCATGCCCTGGCTGCCGACGAAATCGGCCAGATCCTTCATCATCTCTCCCATCACGACTGTGAACTGCTGGTTGTCGGTGGGCGGCGTCTGGCACGCCGACCGAGGATTTTCGGGGAAAACCGCCTGGAAAGGCTCTTTCGTTTGACCCCGGTCAACACCATTGCCTATTACGCCGGGAGCGAATGAGCATGGACCTGTTCCGGCTTGACAGCAAAACCCTGCTTCGCCATTTGAAAAGCTCCGAGGATGGGTTGGCCGGGTCCCGGGTCGAGCGACTGCACAGGGAATTCGGGCCGAACCGGTTGGAGCAGGCGGAAAAAAAGAATTATCTGCTCTCCTACCTTGGCCAGTACACCCAGTTTTTTGCAATTCTCCTTGAAGTGGCGGCCGCCCTGTCTTTTGTCGCCGACCGGTTTTCGCCCGGAGAGGGGATGGATATTCTCGGTTACGCGATCCTCGGCGCAGTGATCGTCAATGCGACCTTTACCTTCTGGCAGGAATACCGGGCGGACAAGGCGATGGAAGCGTTGCTCAGGCTGATGCCGACCATGGTCACCGTCCGCAGGGAAGGCGAGGTTGTCTCGGTCGCCGCTGAGGAAATTGTTCCCGGTGATATCATGCTCCTTGAAGAAGGGGACAAGGTGGCCGCCGATGGTGTTCTGCTGGAGGCGAATTCCCTGTACCTGAACCTGTCCTCCCTGAACGGGGAGTCGGCCCCCGCCTCACGCACTTTGGAACCGGGAGCCGCCCGCCGCGCGCTTGACGCGAAAAACATGGTCTTTGCCGGGACCACCGTCACCACCGGCAGCGGCATCGCCGTGGCCACCGCCACCGGGGGCGCCACCGAATTCGGCCGGATCGCGAGTCTCACCAGGAATGTCGGGAAGAGCCTGACGCCGATGCAGCGGGAAATTATTCACATCACCCGGATTCTGACGATCATTGCCCTGCTGATGGGGCTGGTTTTTTTTGCGCTCGGTCTGTTTTCCGGCAAGGGACCCCTGCTCGCCTCGATTTTCGCCCTGTCGCTGATTGTCGCAAATGTCCCGGAAGGGCTGCTGCCGACCATTACCTTGTCACTCTCTCTTGCCAGTCAGCGCATGGCCCGCCGCAACGCGCTGATCAAAAATCTCGATTCGGTGGAGACCCTGGGTAGCGCCACGGTAATCTGTACCGACAAGACCGGCACCTTGACCAGAAACGAGATGACTTTAAAAGAGATCCGTCTGGCCGGAGGCGAACTGGTGAAGGTGTCCGGCGAAGGCTACCGGGAAGCGGGAGACTTTACCGTTCAGGGGGCCGCTGGCGCGGATGAACGGCTTGATGAATTCCTGACCGCCGCTCTGCTGAATTGTCGTGCCGAAATCGATGATGACGCGCTGCGGGGTGATCCGACCGAACTCGCTCTGGTCGCTGCAGTGGCAAAACGGGGGATTTCTCAGCCGCCGTATGAGCGGGTCCGGGAGAATGCTTTTACCAGCGATCGAAAAATGATGTCGACCCAGTATGCCGAAGGCGGCAGAGAGTATCTCTTTGTCAAGGGGGCGCTGGAGGTCGTTCTGGAGAAATGCACAACCTGGCGGGCAGGTGACGGTGAACCCCGGCCGATCGATGAAGCGTATCGCACCCAGGTGCATGCCTGGGCGGAAGAACTTGAGGATCTGGCCTACCGGGTTCTGGCGCTGGCAGTCGGTGACGGCGAGCGGGAGGAGGAGCTGGTCCTGCTCGGTCTTGCGGCGATCATGGACCTGCCGCGCAGCGAGGTCGCCGGCGCCGTTGCCATCTGCGGTGAGGCCGGAATCCGGGTGATGATGATCACCGGCGATCATCCGAAAACGGCCGCCGCCGTTGCCCGGCTGATCGGGCTTGCCCATGACCGGGTGCTGACCGGCCAGGAACTTGAGGAGATCGGCGATGACCAGCTTGAGGAAATGCTCGGCAGGGAAAATATCCTTTTTGCCCGGATGGCCAGCAGTCAGAAATTAAGAATTGCCACGGCCCTGCAGAACAATGATGAGGTTGTGGCGATGACCGGGGACGGAGTCAACGACGCCCCGGCCCTGAAGAAGGCCGATATCGGCATCGCGATGGGGATTGCCGGCACCGAGGTAGCCAAGGAGGCGGCCGACATGGTGTTGCTGGACGATAACTTCAACTCCATTGTCATCGCTATCGAGGAGGGACGAACGGTCTATTTCAATATCAAGAAATTCGTTACCTACATCCTCTCCTCGAATGTGCCGGAGATCGTCCCGTACATTCTCCAGTTCTTCCTGAAGATCCCGCTGCCGCTGTCGGTGATCCAGATCCTCTCCATCGATCTCGGTTCCGACATGCTGCCCGGACTCGCCCTGGGCAGCGAAAAACCGGAAAAGAACATCATGCGCAGGCCGCCGGTGGGTCGTGGGGAGAAGATCCTCGACTGGGAGGTATTCAAGCGCGGCTATTTCTTTCTCGGGGTGATCGAGGCGGCGGCGGCAATGAGCGCCTTTCTCGGTTTTCTCCTGCTGCATGGCTGGCAATACGGGACGGTCGAGCTTGGCGACCCCTTTCTCCATCGCCAGGCGATGACCATGACCCTGCTCGGCGCGGTTTCCTGCCAGTTGTTGAATGCCTGGACCATGCGGAGCTGGGAATTTTCCGCCTTCTCGGTGGGATTTACAACCAACCGGATGCTGCTCGGGGCGATGGCGGTTGAACTTGTCTGGATCTGGATGCTCCTGAATGTGGAACCGGTCCGAAGAGTCTTCAACACCGCCCCGGTCCCGGTGGGCGACCTCTGGCTCCTTCTGCCGTTCCCGGTCCTGATCTTTACCGGTCATGAACTTTATAAATGGAGAAAACGGAGACGGACGGAAGGGCGGGAAATGAATGAAAGTTGAACTTCGACACCCATGAAATTGCAACAAACCCTCCCGATCATACAATCCGTCAGATTTGTGGCCGGTCTGCATCACAAGTTTGGTGCAATTATTTTTCCCAGCCGGTAATTTCTATATTCCGCAATCAAGTAATTTTGGAAATATATTGACTTGGGCAAGGTTAGAAATAATTGAGTAAGGTGACTTCCGAATTACAGATTTATTTTTTCATCTATTCATACAATGCTCATTGTCTATTTTCAGCCCTTCTGTTACTGTGCTACATGCAACGAACGCATTGATATCATTAATGATTTATCATACAACGACTGGCAAAACGTCACCAGACATGATCAAACCGCCAACCTATAACCGCCAAAAACTCCTATTGTTTCTTCTGGAACAGGCGGGTGGAGTTCTCAAGAAAATGGATCTCCACAAACTGCTGTTTCTGTATATCCAAGAAACCGGCGTTGACCATTACGCATTTGTCCCGTATCGCTACGGCTGTTATTCGTTTCAGGCTGCCGACGACCTGGATCTGTTGCACAAACGCGGCTGGTTGGCACAGGGAAACAAAGAACTGAGCTTACAAAGCCCTATCGCCATGTTGCCCTGGGTACAAAAAAATCCCGAACGTGACGCAGTCCGGGCCTGGCTGAGGGAAAAACCCAACCGAGGGCAGTCGCTCGTCCAGGAAGTATATCGCCGTTTTCCATACTACGCGATCAATAGCGAGATCAAGGAACAGCTCCTCGACAATAAGGAATTGGCATGCGTAGAGAAGGCTGCGGCAATCATGACCACCACGGAAAAAACAATTTACACTATCGGTTATGAAGGCATCCAGTTTGAAGACTATATCAACAAACTGATCAAAAACGGCATCGAACTTCTCTGCGATGTCAGAAAAAACCCGTTAAGCCGCAAATTCGGATTTGGCCAACGGTCCCTATCAACACTTCTGCCGAAATTCGGCATTGAATATCTCCACATCCCGGAATTAGGTATAGATTCACAGAACCGCAAAGACCTGAAGACAAGAGACGACTACGAAGCGCTCTTTTCCGATTACCGAAAAAGCCTGCCGGAAAGACACGTTGGGTTGACCCGCATTTTACAGCAATTCAAAAGTCATCATCGGATCGCATTGACCTGTTTTGAACGAGAATCTCAAGACTGTCACAGGCACTGTATCAGTGACTTTCTCGCCCGCCACAACAAATTGACAGTCTGTCATCTATGATCGAGAAGATCCTGATCACTGTCAAAACCTATCCAACCCTATCTAAAAAATACGCCGAACTGGTCTGCACGGCCGGTGTTACGGAAAACGGCGAATGGCGACGCCTCTACCCGATCCGCTTCCGCCAGCTCTATGATGGACAAAAGTATGGCAAATACCAGTGGGTGGAAGCGGAACTTGAAAGATCAAGCCAGGACGGCCGTCCCGAAAGTCATAAAATCCTCCCCTCTTCCCTGAATGCAATTGGACCGCCCCTGCCGACGGATAATTGCTGGCGCGCAAGGCGGGAATCTTTTTTAGACAAAGTAGTAAAATACGACGACCTGCAACAATTGATTGAGCTTGCTCATCGGAATGAACTGTCCCTGGCGGTTTTCCGTCCCATTCGTTTTCTGGAGTTCACATTTGAACCTGTTGAGCGTGAATGGAATGCCGCAAAACTTGCCGATCTGGAAAAGCAGAAACAGCAACTCCATCTATTCAGCGATGAAGAGACCGTGGCCCGTCAATTTGAGATTGTCCGGAAGCTTCCATATAAATTTTCCTACAGGTTCGAAGATTGCCAGGGAAAGACAAGTAAACTGATGATCGAAGACTGGGAGATCGGAGCACTGTATTGGAATTGCCTGAAAGACAACAACGGGAATGAACAGACAGCGCTTGAAAAAGTGAAAGAAAAATACTGGGACCAGTTTGTTGAAAGCGGCAGACACGAACTCTCATTGGTTTTGGGAACCACATTGGAGCATCATAACAAAAGGGCTCCAAACCCCTTTGTTATTATCAGTGTCGTATATCCATTGTTCGAAAAACAAATGCGGATGTTTTAACGCCATGCATAACAATCCAACCGTATTAAATTCAGGCCTCAAAAAATGATCCGGATAAATGAATTCCTTTAAATTTACATGCAAACAGTGTGGTCATTGTTGTTTGAACCTGTCTGGAGCTATCAATGTCTGCGCCACTGAAGCGGATATGAGACGCTGGCAGGAACTTAACCAGACGGATATTCTGGACTGGGTGGACGTCATACATCTCGGCGAAAACCACCAGTGAGACTGGGGTCTGGCTTAGACTGGGGTCTGGCTTGACAAATGGGTGTTTGGAAGCATTCAAAAGTTAAGATATCTTTGAATACTTGGGCTGCTGTTCACAAGCTATCGCAGATTGATCCGCATGGGGTCCTTGCGCAGCCGTTGATTATGCAGGAGTTGCGGCCGCCGCATCGGATGCAGGTTTTAAAAGTCCTCATTTCTTTATCGCTTTCGGTTCTGGTTTCTCTGGCGAACTCGTCAATGGTCGGTCTTTTCAATTTCGCTTTCTGGATAATGAGGATCTCAGGCACAAACCGCATGTTATCGAGTTTTGTTTTCATTGAAACATCACCGTTTGTGATGAGACTAAGGAAATCTGCTATTTCAAACTCGAATAAACCTTGCCGGTTCGGTATCGCCTCAATCCTGGTTTCAGCAATCAATTTTATTTCATAACCGTTTATAAGATCAGACATTGCATTGCCCCCTGATTCAAAAGAACTAACGGACAATTTCATTAATGTCTGTAGGGTTTTGGATATCAGTTCATTTTTTTCTTTTCTGATTCTTTTTTCAAGCGGGAGGCGGTTTTTTTCAGCCAATCGATGGCGCCCGGCGTCTCTTGCCAGGTGTTGCGCATATCCTGACGGTATATCCAGGCCTGGTCCCTGCCGCCGATGCTGATCCCCATCTCCGAGACCTTCGGCCTGCCGACCCTCTCCCGGACCAGGGAATCAACCGCGTGTCGATTGCGGCGGACGGCTTCGCCGAGCGCTTTTTTAGCCTCATCCATGCGCTGCAGGCGATAGAGGGCGAGGGCCTTGCCGAGGGACGTGGCCAGGATGAGATCATTCGGGTAGCCCATGGCGAGGGCCAGGGCCTGCTCATCCGCTCCCGCCTTGAGCAGTTCATTGATCACGTCTTCGCGAATGCCGTGGTTGTCGGTCGGATTCAAGCGAAGCAGCCATTGACCGGTGACGAGCGATTCATCAATATCACCATGATGCATGATATACAGATAGTGCCGGTAGAGGAGGCGCAGTGCGGGGCGGTTGGCCGAGATCAGCCATGTGACCACCGCATCCGGCTCGTCGGCCAGCGCCAGCTTGATAATCTCGGAGGCGCGTTGCAACAGGCCCGGCGACAATTCCAACATGATCCAGGGTTGCCGGCCTTCCGGATGAATTTCAACGGCGCCTGCGATATCATCGAGGATCTCCAGGCTGTCAAAGGCCTCAGGATGACGATCCAGGAAGTCACACCACTCTTTTTCCAAATCAGGGTCCCAGGGATCGAATTCTCCCCGGGTCTGCAAATGGATGGAGAAGGGTTTGGAGAAATTGAATCGATTCCGCCATTGTTTTTCAACCGTCCGCACCGGTCCGGGAGGCTCCAGGATGATGCTTTCGCAGGAAAACGCTGTCTCTTCCCCGGCGGATTCCGACAGCCCATCACCATCGTCGTGCTCCTCCCGGGAAAAAGTCGTAAACAGCGATTGTTGTTCCGGCTTTCTTTTCTCTTCCGGAGGCGGACCCGGCATTTCGATTGTTTCTTTTGTGAAGGTGTAACTCGGAAGCTTTCGCCCGGAAACCTCGGCCAGCCATTTTTTCAACCTGCCTCCGGCGCCGCCCGCCATACCGATGGCGATATCGCTGAAGAGGTTTTGCGGATTGCTGGACGCCTCGCGGAAGAAATCTTCCGTTACTTCCGCGACCGATTTCAGTTTCCCGCACTTCTTCAGCCAGAATCCGGCGCGGGCCTTGGCCTTTTCGAAACGGGATTCCGCAACCAGCAGATTAATTTCAAGCACGCCGTTGGACGGATCATCCGGATTGTCCTGTTGCGCACGCTGGAAATAATGCCACGCCGAGCGGTCGTCTCCCCCATCCATGCAGATTGCTGCCCGCCGCTGAAAGGCCGAGCCGCGAAGCGGTGATCTGGGGGCCTGTTCGATAATCCGGTCAATCATCTGTATCTTCTTGCCGGAGTATCCCAGTTGTTCATAGATGTATAAGAGCATTTCAAAGAGGAGGTCCATATCCTTTTTCTTGAAATTGGCCGGTGATCGAAAAAGCGGTTCGATAATCTGCAGAGCCTTTTTCGGTTTATCCTCGGCCAAGAGCCTTTCAGCCGCGGCGCCCAGGGCCTCGAGCGGCGCATTGCCGGAAGCGCAGGCCCTTTCCAGTTCCGACGGCGACAACAGGCCAATGACCACCGGCCACATCTGGTCACTGGTGAGCGCAGGGGTGCTCGATTCAAACTGCCGGCAGCACTGTTTGTATTTTTTCCCGGACCCGCAGGGGCACGGCGAGTTTCTTTCCGGAGCGGCCCCCGGTCTGGTCTGGAAATTATGGCCCGGCAGCGGGGTCACATCCCAGAGCATGCGGGCCATGGTGGCGGCAAAATGCTTATCCATTTCTTCGTTCGCCGGCAGCCCGTCGATGAATAAATAGTCGGCGGTGTTGCGGCGCATCCAGGCGAAAAATTTTTCTTCATCCTCGTGGCGCAGGAGTTCCGCGACCGCGTCGAAAAGAAACCGTTCCAGTATATGCCCATTTGATCCGTCTCTGTCGTCATGCATTGAGTTTTCCTTTTTTTGATAAGCCTGAATCCGTGAGCGTTTGAGAAGGGAGGAGATGCAAGGGGGCAACGATGTTGATTATACTGCGGTATATCAACGATTTGCCAACGAAGCAGGTCCTTCCTTGTCGGGCGCCCCGACGGGCGGCGGGTGAATCGAAGTCGCCGTTGATCCAGCTTCAATAAATTCGTAATAACAGAGTGATATCGAATATTTCTCTGTGAAGCCGTCACGGATTCAGGATAAGAACAAATGCCGGTTATGGCGGCGCGACATGTTTGTATACTTACCGTATTTTCCCCGAGATAAAAAGTACTTGCAAGCAGGTGTGCCATTCGTGGTAACCTTCTAGAAAAGTTGTCAGGAAAATACCCGGATCTCATCGGGTGAAGAGCGACCTTCAAGGAGAAATAAAATGACAATTCGAGTCGGGATTAACGGTTTTGGCAGGATCGGCAGGAATATTTTTCGGGCCCGTGATCTGGATCCGGCCTTCGGTGATATCGAAATAGTGGCCCTCAACGATCTGACCGATAACGCGACCCTGGCCCATCTGCTGAAATATGATTCGGTCATGGGTGTTTATGGGCAGGAAGTCAAGGGCGTCGAAAAAGGGATCAATGTCGGCGGCCGGGAGGTGGAGATCTTTTCCCACCGCAACCCGGCAGACATTCCCTGGGGGGATCTCGGGGTTGATTACGTGATCGAATCCACCGGTCTGTTCACCCATTCCGACAAGGCGCAGGCCCATCTCGACGGCGGGGCGAAAAAAGTTGTGATCTCGGCGCCCGCCAAGGGCGAGGTGAAGACTATCGTCATGGGCGTGAATGAAGATGAGTATGACCCGACCGAGCATAACATTGTTTCAAACGCCTCCTGCACCACCAATTGTCTGGCACCTTTCGCCAAGGTGATCCTGGACCGGTTCGGGATTAAAAAGGGGCTCATGACCACCGTTCATGCCTATACCAACGACCAGCGGATTCTTGATTTCCCCCATTCGGACCTGCGCCGGGCAAGAGCTGCGGCCCTGTCGATGATCCCGACCAAGACCGGGGCGGCCGCCGCGGTGTCTCTGGTCATCCCGGAGCTGAAGGGAAAATTCGATGGCCTGGCGGTGCGTGTTCCCACCCCGAATGTTTCTCTGGTTGACGCGGTGATGGAAGTTGAAAAGGAAACCACGGTATCCGAGGTCAATCAGGCGCTGGCTGAGGAAGCGAACCGGTATCTGGGATATTCCGACGAGCCGCTGGTCTCGATCGATTACCAGGGGAACCCCCACTCGTCGGTGGTGGATGCCATGTCCACCAAGGTGATCGGCAACATGGTCAAGGTGTTGAGCTGGTACGATAACGAATGGGGCTACTCGAACCGGGTCCTCGATCTGATCCGGCATATGGAAGGAAAGAAGCTGATCTGATCTCCGCTTTGCGGAGCCAATGCAAAATGAAAAATGGAGAATGAAAAATGAAAGGCATAATTGATAATCTGAAGTCAGAGGTGACCCCACATTCTGCATTTTGCATTTTGCATTCTACATTCTAAATTTTTCCCTTCCGGCTTTGCCGGATTGAGTTTAAACTTACGGCATGGGGTTCAGATCGGCTGACCTCCATGCCGTTTTTTTACCCCTTTCCTGAGCGGAAAAATTTATGACTTCCGACAAGCCAGAGATCGAATCGGATGCCCTGAAAGCCAATCTGCTGGAAACTGCGGTCAGCGAAGTCGAGATTGATCCGTCCTATGCGGTCCTTCAGGAAATTGTCGGTTCCTACAAGGGCATTGCCAACAGCCTCCACTATCTGCTCTACGAGATCAGCCATCCCTTCCACAACTGGATGATCATCCTGCCCAAGCTGCGGGCTTTCACCCTGAAAAACCTGAATCACTACAAGCGGCACGAAAAGGGGCCGGAGGCCCTTGAGCAGTTCTGTCTGATCTATCTGAAGGCGGCCGGGGAAACCAGAAAGAACGAGAACCAGCTGGCGATGGCGATGGAGTCTCTGCTGGCCTACCTGGAAAAGATGATTTCCGCCCTCGAGCTTGAAGATCTGCCGCGCTACGAGTCGGCCCTTGCCTTCTGCTTCCGGCAGCTGCAGGAGCTTGAGGAAAGCACGATGCTGTTTATGGTCCAGGGACACCACCCGATCAAAAAGATCGCCCGGACCATGCTGGAGAAGGCCGGGCGGTCGGATTACGATTTTACCGATCTGGCCGGGTTGATGAAGAAGATCCTCCAGCTCAATTATGAGTACTGGCTCCAGGAGGAAGACCCCCAGCCCTGGTTTGCCGCGGAATGCGGTGATCTGTGCAGCGGCTGGCAGGCAGGCCAGCTGTTCAATGCCATCTCGCATCAGCAGATCAACGTGCATCGAAAGGAGGCCGAGGCCATTGCTGTTGATGAGAGCCCGAGGTCGGCGCTGGAGCATCTTCTGGAGCTGCCCGCGCATATGGATCTGGTCCGGCTGTACAAACAGATTCCGGAAAAACTGGTTGAGGAAGGTGGCGATATCGTCGAAAGCGCAGCTCCCGACCGGTTTGCCGAAAACCGAAAACTTCTCTTCCTGTTCCGGATCATGGACACCGCCGGGCTCTACCTGATCCATGAAGAGACCTTAAGGGAGATCAACCGCAGCCTGATCCAGCTGATCCGGCAGCAGGATTTCGAAGAGATCGAGTCCTTCCTCCTGACCACCTTCAAGCTTCTGAAGGCCAATGTCAGGCGATACCCGCACACCTCCCTGCAGTGCATCCAGGTCCTCGGCACCGAGGTTTTCAAGCGGGAGAGCAGCCGCCTGGTGGAGACCTTCCTCTGGGAAACGGTCCGGTTTGGTTTTCAGTACGCCAAGGTGAGCGGGGTCGATGAGGAATGGCAGCCGATATACAACCCCTCCCACCTTGAAAACATCAGGGTCTGGCTCTCCCTGATCATGCAGGAGCCAAAGTGGTGCTCCACTCTCTTCTCCGCGCTGATCATCAACCTGAAGCTCTCCGGGACCTGTGTCAAGGACACCGACCTCTTCCAGCGGGACATCAGCAGCCTGCTCAATCACCCGATCGAACCGGTCTACAACCTGGTCAAGCAGTTTGCCAAGCTGATGCCGGTTTTCTTCAACGAGATCGGGGCGGAAGGAATCCTACGCGACGTTTCCACCGAGATCGATGAAATTCACCAGCGCAAGGACCTGCTGATCCATTTTCTGAGGAAGCAGAGCCATGTCGAGAGCAGCAACCTGATTGTTGATTTCATCCTCGCGATCTTCGATTTCTGGAATTCGCTGGACAAAAGCGTTCTCGCTCCGTACTTGCCGGAGGAGGTACTCAAACAGATCCGGACCGAAGGGGTGTATGTGGATGATCTGCATACCCTGATGACCAGGATGATGAGCAGCCGCGGGACCACCGGGATTGAGCAGATTTTCAACTGGGAGGAACGTCGCTTTGATTCGTTCATCAGTCGCCAGACGGACCTGTCGGAAACGGAAACCCGGCGCTTTTCTCTCTTGGTCAGGATGTTCAGGCTGGTCAACCAGAAGTACAACCTCGGTTTTCAGGAACTGCGGCTGCAGCTTGAACAGGCGGCCAACAGCGGCTTCCCGGAAATGACCGACCTGCTGGTCGCCCTGGAATCGAGCGATGTCTTCCAGAACCTCGATGCGCTTCTGACGAGCCTCGAAAACCTGCAGGAGGTCATTTTAAGCGAAGAGCAGTTCGAGGCCAAGGAGGACATCTATCACAAGCGGCACATCGCCGTTGATATCCCGTCGGTCTACGGCCGCTATCGGGAGCGTAAATTCGATGCCCTGGGGCTCACCTTCAGGCTGGAGAACCTGGCGAACATCTATCTGGAAAAACTGCCGGAGATCGTCAACCCCTCGTTTATCACCAGGGCGACTTTTATTAAAATAATCAAGTGTTTACGGCTTTATCTGCGGGCGCTCAGCATCGACGGGATCACCAGCCGGCGCCTTGAGACCTATCTTTCCTTTCTCTCCAGCTCCATCGGGATCAAGCGCTTTTCCTATACCCAGTATCTTGATATCTTCCGGGGGTTGTCAGAAGGGGTGAAGGATGTCATCTACGCCTACTATACCAACATCCACGAGGGCAATATCGCCATCATCGTTCCCCAGATCTGCAGCGGTGAGGATAATCTCCTGGCCAAATATCGCTCTCTCTGGAGTGCGGGCGATGCGACCGGCAGTACCCACAGGCTGTCAGAGACCTTCCTGCGTGACCTGATCGCCGGGACCTTCGGCCTCCAGCATCTGGATAATTTTATCACCCGAATCTACCAGACCCTCGAGAACCAGCGGGATGTTCTTGATGAGAAGTCCCTCGATCTCCTGATGACCTACAACCCGGAGATGGTGATCAGCTCCCTGACCGAGCGGGGGCCTTTTTCCAAGAACCTGATTCTGCTCGGCAACAAGGGGTACAACCTGACCCAGCTTGCCGCCGACGGCAAACCGGTGCCCCAGGGATTTGTCATCACCACCGAGATTTTCCGGTGCTGGCCGGTGGTCAAGAAGTTCAGCCGGGCCCGGGACGATCTGATGGCCCGGATCAGGGACATGCTGAGCGAGATCGAAGCCGCGACCGGCAGGAATTTCGGCGATCCGGAAACCCCGCTTCTGCTCTCGGTGCGGAGCGGTTCGGCAATCTCGATGCCGGGGATGATGGCCACCATCCATAACGTCGGCTTAAACGAAGACATTGTCGAAGGATTTGCCAGAAGCAGCGGCAAGGAGTATTTCGCCTGGGACAATTACCGGCGCTTTCTGCAGTCGTGGGCGATGACCGGAGGGCTTGACCGGGATAAATTTCAGGCCCTGATGAACAGCGCAAAAAAAAGACACAAGGTCGAGGTGAAAAAGCATTTCAGCCCGGGCCAGATGAAGGAACTGGCCTTGGAGTACCGGGAAAACATCCGCAGTGCCGGCATTGAAATTCCCGATGATCCCTGGCTGCAGCTCACCGGGGCGATCGAAATGGTCCTCCAGTCATGGGATGCCGAGAAGACCCGCGAATACCGGGAGTTGATGGATGTTTCGGAAAACTGGGGAACGGCGGTGATCGTTCAGCAGATGGTGTTCGGCAACCTTGGCGACAGTTCCGGCAGCGGGGTTCTCTTCACCGCCCACCCCTACCGGAAAGTGCGGCGGGTGGCCCTGTGGGGAGACTATGCGGTGAGCGATCAGGGAGAGGATATCGTCAGCGGACTCGTCGCCACCCACCCGGTTTCGGTCGAGCAGTCGGAGATCGACGGCCGGGACGGGGAGATGTCTCTGGAAAAGAAATTCCCGGCGGTGTACCAGCGGCTCCTTGAGATCTCCCGCGATCTGGTCTATGTGAAACACTGGAACCCCCAGGAAATTGAATTCACCTTCGAAGGGCCGAAAGCCGAAGATCTCTATCTTCTGCAGACCAGGGACATGATCACGATCAAGAAGAAGGAGCGCTTCCTCGTTTTCGATTGCGATATCAGGCCCTATGTTCTCGGCCACTGTATCGGGGTGAGCGGCAGCGCCCTCTCCGGCCGGGCTGTCTTTACCGCCGCCAACATCAACGCCCTGCGGGAACAGGATCCGGATACCCCGCTGATCCTGATCCGGCAGGACACCGTGCCGGAGGACATCCGCGATATCGCCCGGGTCGACGGCCTTCTCACCGCCCGCGGCGGCCAGACCTCGCATGCCTCGGTGGTCACCCTGAGGCTGGAAAAGACCTGCGCGGTCGGCTGCAACGCCCTGAAGGTCTATGATACCGAAGAAAGGGCCGAGATCAACGGCCAGGAGATCAGGTTCGGCGACGAGATCAGTATCGACGGCCGCAAAGGCCTCTTCCTGAAAGGGGTCCATCCGGTCAAGGAAGAGATTCATATCCTGCCGATATAGCCTTTTTAGGCAGTGAAGAATTAAGAATGAAGAGTTAAGAGAGGGAGGTCTCTCCCTCTTTCCGATGTGTTTTTTTCAGTTCAATTCTTCACTCTTCACTCTGCACTTTTCACTTCCGGTTTTCCGGCGGCGGGTTGCTCAGTGGTTGAGGAGGGACGAATTATGATCATCGGTGTTCCCAGAGAGATCAAACCCCAGGAAAACCGGGTGGCGATGATTCCGGAAGGGGTCGGGAAACTGACGGCCGCTGGGCATCCGGTCCTTGTTGAACGGGGGGCGGGATCCGGCAGCGGGATCAGCGACGAGGACTTTCTGGCTGCCGGTGCCGAGATCGTCTCTTCGGCGGCAGAGGTCTGGGACCGGGCTGCCATGGTGGTCAAGGTCAAGGAGCCGCTCCCCGCCGAATACCCATTGTTGCGTGAAAATCTGATCCTCTTTACCTATCTCCATCTGGCGCCGCTCCCGGAGCTGACCGAACAACTCCTGGCGAGCAAGGTGACGGCCATCGGCTATGAGACGGTGCAGCTGGCTGACGGCTCGCTTCCTCTGCTCGCGCCGATGAGTGAAGTGGCCGGCAAACTGTCGATCCAGGCCGGGGCGCATTATCTGGAAAAAGAGCAGGGTGGCCTGGGGATTCTTTTGGGCGGGGTTTCCGGGGTTGATGGCGCTCGTGTCCTGATCATCGGCAGCGGAACTGTCGGCACCAGTGCGGCCCGGGTGGCCCTCGGGATGGGAGCAAAAGTGACGATGGCGGGCCGCAATCCGGACAAACTCGCCCGGATCAGCAGGGAGTTTCAGAAATCATCCCTTACCCTGGAGACAGCTGTTTCCGGGCCGGAGGAACTTGCAAAACTTCTGCCGCAGTCCGAGCTGGTGATCGGCGCGGTTCTTATCCCCGGTGGCAGGGCCCCGTGTCTGGTCTCGCGGCGGATGGTGCAGACCATGCGCAAGGGTTCGGTGATCGTCGATGTGGCCATTGATCAGGGCGGCTGTTTTGCAACCTCACGGGCGACCACCCACCGGGAGCCGGTTTACGAGGAGGAGGGGGTGATTCATTACTGTGTGGCCAATATGCCGGGCGCAGTCCCCCGGACCTCCACCTCCGGATTGACCAGGGTTACCTTGCCGTACGTGCTGCAGATAGCGAACCGGGGTTTAATAGAGGCGGTCGACTCTGATCCTGCTTTGCGGAAAGGGGTCGATACCCACCAGGGTTTTCTGCATAACCGGGATGTTGCGGAAGCTCAGAATCGAGACTGGTGCGAGCTGCGCTTTTAAATGCCTTTCAGGGGGCACTCTTCACAGCGGGGGTTGTTTTTCAGGCAGAATTCTTTGGCGGTTTTTACGATCAGGGCATGATATTCGTTGTAGAGCGCTGTGTCTTCCGGCAGGGAGTCCATGAACAGTTCCCTGATCTCGTGATAATCCGCCTCCTCCCAGACCAGATCATGCCGGCGTAGAATTCTGACGGTGTAGGCATCAACCACAAAGCTTGGTTTTTCGGCGGCGTAGAGGATGATTGAATCGGCCGTCTCCGGGCCGATTCCTTTGACCTGAAGCAGTTTTTCCCGCAATGTTTCAAGATCACAGGCGAAATAATCATCAAGATCTCCCTCATTTTCGGTAATGGCGGCGAGCAGGTTTTTGAGCCGTTTTGCTTTGAGGTTGTAATAGCCGGACGGTCTGATCAGTTCGGCAAGAACATTCCGGTCGAGGTCGGCGAGGGCTTCAAGAGAGAGAAACCCCGCGTTCTTCAGATTGGTGATCGCTTTCTCGACATTGCCCCAGTTGGTGTTCTGGGTCAGAACCGCTCCCACCATGACTTCGAAGGGGGTCTCGCCGGGCCACCAGCCCTGGGGGCCGAAGTGGTCCAGGAGGCGGCGATAGATCTCGTTGATGCGTTCCGACATGGGTCCGGGAGCAGAAAAGCAGGGTTAAGGTTGTTGTTCGGGCGGCATGGGGGCTCTGAAAGAGGCTCAATCCCCCTTGAAGAGAAAGACATAGATGGCGATTCCCAGCACCACACAGGCGCCGGCCACCAGCGGCAGGACCGCATCAAGCTGCATCTCTTCCTGGCCAATCATCTCCTGCATCATCGGGGTACCGAAAAAGGCCCAGCTTCCGGTAAAGAGAATAATGAGGACCAGGGAGGTGACCTGCTGCTTATAAACGTTCCAGCCGATCATGGCCAGGTAGGGGACCAGGAACCAGCCGTTGGTGAAGAGCCCTTTGTAGTCAATGGTGTCGATCTGTTCCGGAATCTTGGTGGCAATGATAAAGTCCAGAACCGGCTTGAAAAACATAAAAAAAGCCTTGATCGCGGAAAAGACTGGGACCAGAAAATCAAACATCTCTGCCTCCGATTTTAATTGTTCAGGCGTTTCGGCGAGGTGGCCCGCTTGTACACCTTGATCGCACAGTAGGAGCCGCACATCGAGCAGGCATCCCCTTTATAGGAGCCGCCCTCATCACGGTAGCGTCTGGCTTTTTCCGGGTCCATGGAGAGGTCGATTTGCCCTTTCCAGTCGAGATTGTTCCGGCATTTGGCCATCGCGATATCCTTGTCGAGGGCGCCGGGCAGCCCCTTGGCGATATCGGCGGCGTGGGCGGCGATCCGGGAGGCGATGACCCCGTCGCGGACATCGTCGGCACTGGGAAGCTTGAGGTGTTCGGCGGGGGTGACATAACAAAGGTAGTCGGCGCCGGCGGCAGCGGCAATCGCCCCGCCGATTGCTCCGGTGATATGATCGTATCCGGGAGCGATATCGGTGACCAGCGGCCCCAGTACATAGAACGGGGCGTTATGGCATAAACGCTTCTGCAAGAGGATATTGGCTTCGATCTGGTTCATCGGCATGTGGCCGGGGCCTTCGATAATGACCTGAACTCCGGCCTCCCACGCCCTCTGGGTCAATTCGCCGAGATGAATCAGCTCCTGGACCTGGCCGCGGTCGGTGGCATCGGCCAGGCAGCCCGGTCGGATGCCGTCGCCCAGACTGAGGGTGACCTCGTGTTCTTTCAGGATCGCAAGCAGGTCGTCAAATCGTTCGTAGAGCGGGTTTTCCTTGTTGTTGTAACTCATCCACTCGATGGTGAACGAGCCGCCGCGGCTGACCACGCCGATGATCCGTTCATGGTTCCTGACCCTTTCCAGGGTGGAACGGGTGATGCCGCAATGGAGGGTCATGAAGTCGACACCGTCGATGGCCTGCTGCTCAATGGTGTTGAAGATCTGGTCGACGGTGACTTCGCCGATCTGTTTTTTCTGTTTCTCAACCACCTCGGCGATTGACTGATAAATCGGCACTGTGCCGAGGGGAATGGGACAGCTTTTCAGGATCTCGCGGCGGACCTCGTTCAGATTGTCGCCCATGCTCAAGTCCATGACCGTGTCGGCCCCGGCCTTCAGGCAGACGCAGAGTTTCTGCAGTTCCTGGCCGATCTCCGGATAGTCCTTGGAGGCGCCGATATTGGCGTTTACCTTGGTGGAAACCCCTTTGCCGATGGCCATGATCCGTTCAAAATCGTGGTGGTTGTTCTTGGGAATGGCGATGGTGCCTGCGGCAACACCTGCCATCAGGTCTTTCAGCGCGAATCCTTCGTTGGTGGCGCAGGCCTCAAAAAGCGGGGTCACTGTGCCGTTAATAGCGTCTTCACGAATACTCATGTATCTGATCTCCGGAATGTTCCTGGACGGGATGCGGTCATCAGGTCTCAGGTTGTAGCGTAAGCCGTCGTTCAAAATAACTGTCACATGTGGAGGCTGTAAACGGCATAATGGGCCGGATCCAGGCGGCCATTTTATGTAACAGTTTTTACTTTACGGCCCCTAAGTAGTTCTGCCTGTGTCTGAAAAAGCGTAAACTTAACAACGGCGCGGTCGGGATGTCAATGAAAATAGCCTGAGGGGGATGTTCGGTGAACCAAAACCTTTCCGGCCAGGCGGAAGGGGCAGGGTGGCGAGCCGGTTCGGTGCTAGAAAACGCCGTGATCGTGAAGGATTTTGATGCCGATACCGATCAGGACAAACCCGCCGAAACCTTCGGCGAAATGACCGAGTTTTGCCGCTCCCCGGATTATTTTTCCGAGATGAAGGCCAAAGATGGTAAGCAGGGTCGCGACCACCCCGATGATCAGGGCCGGCAGCCAGATGCTTGTTCCGAGGAGCGAAAAGCTTAATCCCACCGCCAGTGCGTCAATACTGGTCGCCACCGACAAAATGATCAGGGAAGCTCCCCGGGTCGGGTCGGCGGTGCGCTCACAGGTATCGTCTTTCGAGAAGGATTCGAAGATCATTTTCAGGCCGACCGCCGCGAGAAAGGCAAAGGCCAGCCAGTGATCGAAATGTTCAATCAGGGAGCGGAAGGTGAGGCCCAGCGACCAGCCGATAATGGCCATGCCCCCCTGAAACAGGCCGAAATGCCAGCCCAGACGGAAGGTGTGGCGAAAGCCGACCACCGGCAGGCAGACCCCGGTGGCCAGAGCGACGGCAAAGGCGTCAACCGCCAGGGCCAGAGCAATGATGTATACGGTCAGCAGATCCATTTTTTTTAGAGTCGTTCTTGAAATGATCCGGGGCGGTGATTAGAGTACAGCCCTGTTTTGCCGGTGGCATCAGGGTGACCTGTCGTGCAGGTTTCCAGGATTTTGCCGACTTGATTTTTTGCCCGGCCAACCGATGGGACATGGCAGGCAGGAATTTCCCGAACCGGTGTCCGGTTATCCATTAAAACGTATGAGGTACTTTATGAAAAGAATTATTCAGCTCCTCTGTCTCTCTTTCTGTTGTCTGGCAGCGGTATCCTGTTCTGGTGAAAAGCCGGCAGCCGAGAAGAAGAGCGCAGTGGTTCCTGCGGCCAGGCCTGCCGCAGCGCCGGCCCAGCAGAGCCGGCAGGCCGGGATTTTCAGGACGATATCCCCCGGTGAGGCACAGAACCTGATCGCCACCAAAAAAGATCTCCTGCTCGTTGATGTCAGAAACCCGCAGGAACTGCGGGAGGGATTTATCGCAAACTCCAGGCTGGTTCCTTTCTGGGAGATCGCCAAAGGGCAGACCAGCCTGCCGGAAAACCAGCCCCTGCTCCTGATCTGTGCGGTGGGCGGCAGAAGCTATGCGGTGGGCCAGTTTTTAAACCGGAAAGGGTATCCCGAGGTCTATAATCTGCAAGGCGGGATCTCGGCCTGGAAAGCGGCCGGGCTGCCGTTGCAGTATCAGTAGAAAAGAACCCCGCACACTATTATCGAGCAAACAATATCAACTGATAAAGAGGTAAAAAAGATGTCACCCAAGACCGAAACCAGGGAATTTCAGGCCGAAGTCAAGAAGATGCTGGATATCGTGATCCACTCTCTTTATACCGAGCGGGATATTTTCCTGCGCGAGCTGATCTCCAACAGCGCCGATGCCCTGGAAAAGTTCCGCCATCAGAGGCTCCTTGACGAGAATGTCTTTGACGACCACCTGTCCCTTGAAATCAAAATCGACTGCAACGACAAAGAGCATGTGCTGACCATCACCGATACCGGGATCGGCATGACCCGTGACGAGCTGGTCGACAACCTGGGGACCATTGCCCATTCCGGGTCGAAAACATTTTTGACCCACCTCGACGAAAGCGCCAGAAAGGAAGTGAACCTGATCGGCCAGTTCGGGGTGGGTTTTTACGCCGCGTTCATGGTGGCGGAAAGCGTTTCCGTGCAGTCGCGTTCGTATCTCAAGGACGAAGAGGGGCATGAGTGGTCATCGGACGGGACCGGCAGTTACACCATTTCCCCGTGCACCGGCATTCATCGCGGCACAAAGATCATCATCAGGCTGAAGAAAGATGCGTACCAGTATGCCGATGAATCGGAGATCAAAAGGATCATTACCCGCTACTCGAGCTTTGTCAGCTTTCCGATCAAGGTCGGCGGCGAGGAGGTCAATACGGTCCAGGCACTCTGGGCCCGGAGCAAGTCCGAGATCAAGGACGAAGAGTATAATGAGTTTTATAAGTTTATCGGCAATGCCGTTGATGAGCCGAGTTACCGACTGCACTTTACCGCCGATGCCCCTCTGGCGATCAAGGCCCTCCTCTTCAGCCCCAAGGAGAATTTCGAATCCCTCGGCTTCGGTCGGGTCGATCCGGGAGTGAGCCTTTACTGCCGGAAGGTGCTGATCGAACAACACAGCAAGAACATTCTCCCCGATTGGCTCCGGTACCTGAAGGGGGTGGTCGACAGCGAGGACATGCCGCTTAATATCTCACGCCAGGCGTTGCAGGATAACGCCCTGGTGGTCAAGATCAACCGGCTGCTCACCAAGCGCTACCTGAAACACCTTGAGGAGGAGGCCAAGGCTGATCCCGATAAATATCTGGAATTCTGGAGGGATTTTGGTATTTATCTGAAAGAAGGGGTCACCTCTGATTTCACCCACCGGGAAGCGATCGCGAAACTGCTCCGCTTTGAGTCTTCGGCAACGGAGCCGGGCAAGATGATCTCCCTGGAAGACTATGTCGGGCGGATGCGGGAGGGGCAGGACAAGATTTACTACATCAACGGCCCGAGCCGTGAGGCTTTGGAGTCCGGCCCGTATGTCGAGGCTTTCCGGAAAAGAAAGCTTGAGATTATATACACCCTTGAGCCGATCGATGACTTTGCCTTCAGTCACCTCGGGGAATTTGCCGGCAAGAAGCTGGTGTCCGCCGACCGGGCAGACCTTGAGCTGCCGGAAGTTGCCGATGAGAGCGGAGGGAAAGATGAGGCTCCAGGTGAAAGTGTCGCCGGAGACCGGCTGGACACCCTGGTGAAATGGATGCAGGAAGTACTCGGGACGAGAATCAAGGAAGTCCAGGTCTCGAAAAGGCTCGAAGGCAGCCCGGCGATCATCGTCAACCCCGACGGGTTCATGACCAGCAGCATGGAGAGGATCATGAGGGCCGCAAAGCACGACAGCGGACTTGCGGTCTTCGGCAACAAGAATCTGGAGATCAACCCCCGCCATCAGTTGATCCGTGGTCTCGACTCCCTGCGGGACTCCGATGAGGAGTTTGCCCGGAGCATCGTGGAGCAGATCCACGACAATGCGATGATCCAGGCAGGATTGATGGTGGAGCCGCGGGATATGGTCGAGCGCAGCTACCGGATCCTGGAACGGGCCGTGGGAAAAGGCAATGAAAAGTGAAGAGTGAAGAGTGAAGAGTGTAAAGTTTTAAATTTGGCGCTTTTCTGAACGGATTTTCTGTAGCTTCTGAATGTTTTGGGAGATGAATATCCAGTATCCAACACGGAATGTCCAATGATGAAGGCGGGGAAGAACTATTGACTGAAGGTTTTCAAGATGATCGAAGTTCGTGAACTGACGAAGAGCTACGGTGAAACCGAAGCATTGCGGGGGGTTTCTTTCTCGGTCAAACCTGGAGAGGTCATCGGTCTCCTGGGTCCGAACGGGGCGGGCAAGACGACCCTGATGAAGATTCTGACCGGGTATCTGCACCCGACCTCCGGTTCGGCGGAGGTCGGCGGCTTTGATGTCGTGGAGCATCCCGGGACGGTGCAGGGCATGATCGGCTATCTTCCCGAAAATGCGCCGCTTTACCCTGAACTGACCGTCCAGTCGCAACTGAAGATGGTTGCCGAACTGAGGAATATCCCAGAGCCGGAACAGGGTCGGTGTCTTGGTGAGGCGATCCGGGCCGTCGGTCTCGAAGACCGGTTGACCAGGCGTATTTCCACCCTGAGCAAGGGGTACCGGCAGCGGGTCGGGCTGGCCCAGGCCATTCTCCATCAGCCTTCGGTGCTGATCCTTGATGAACCGACCAACGGTCTTGATCCCACCCAGATTGTCGAGGTCCGGCACCTGATCAGAAAGCTGGCCACCCGCAGTACGGTGCTCGTTTCCACCCATATCCTTTCCGAGGTGGAGGCGACCTGCGATCGCGCAGTGATTATCATGGCGGGCGAGGTCCGGGCCGATGCGCGGCTCACCGAACTCTCTTCCAGCACCGATGCCCTTTTCACCCTTGAGCTGGCTCCCGGTGACGAAGACGCGGTTCTCCGGCTGGCTTCCGACCTTGCCGGGGTCGATCGGGTCGATCTGTTAAGCCGGGATGAACGGCAGCGGGCGGTGTTCCGGGTGTCTGCAACCGACGGCCGGGAGCTTTGCCCGGACATCTATGATCTTGCCCGAAAGAACAACTGGCGTCTCTGTGAGCTGAAAAGGGCCGAACAGACGCTGGAGGCGGTTTTCAACCGCCTGACCACGGGTGAAGGAGGTGGCCGGTGAACCAGATCGTCGCGATTATCCGCAAGGAATTAAAGACCTATTTCGGTTCGCCGATGGCGGCCATCTTCATCGGCGCCTTTCTTCTTTCGTCCTTCTTTCTCTTTTTCTGGGTCGAGACCTTTTTTGCCAGGAACATTGCCGATATCCGGCCCCTGTTCCGCTGGATGCCGCTTTTGATGATCTTTCTGGTGGCGGCGCTTACCATGCGGCAGTGGAGCGAAGAACAGAAGATGGGGACCATGGAGGTGCTCTTCACCCTGCCGGTGCGGATCTCGCAGCTGGTGTTCGGCAAATTTCTTGCTGTGCTGATCCTCGTCGGGATCTCTCTTTCGCTTACCTTCTGCCTGCCGGTTACCGTGTCTTTTCTGGGTGAAATGGACTGGGGGCCGGTGTTCGGCGGCTATCTTGCCGCGATGCTGATGTCCTCCGCCTATATCGCCATCGGTCTCTATGTGTCGGCGCGGACCGACAGCCAGATCATCGCCCTGTTGCTCTCGACCCTCCTGTGCGGGCTTTTTTATCTGGCGGGCTCGAGCGGCATCACGTCTTTAATGGGCAATGAGACGGGGGATTTTTTCCGGGCCCTCGGGACCGGGAGCCGCTTTGTCAGTATCGAGCGCGGGGTGATCGATCTGCGCGATCTGATTTACTACTGCTCGCTGACCGCCTTTTTTCTGGCCCTCTGCGTCACTGCCCTGGACCGGAAAGGCTGGAGCAGGGGGAAAAGCACCGCCCCCTATCGCCGGGGGATGGTGATCGGGGTCGTCCTTCTGGCCGCCAATCTTCTCGCCCTGAATATCTGGCTTCACAAGGTCCATACCCTGCGCCTGGATCTCACCGAAGACCGGGAGTATTCCATCTCCGAGACCACCCGCGACCTGATCGCAGGTCTTCAGGAGCCCCTGATCATGCGGGGGTATTTCAGCGAGAAAACCCATCCCCTGCTGGCGCCGCTGGTCCCGAGAATCATGGACATGATGGCCGAGTACCGGGTGGCCTCCGGGGGGCGGGTGGAGGTGTCGTTTGTCGATCCCCGCTTTGACTCCGAACTGGAGATGGAGGCCAATCAGCAGTACGGGATCAAGCCGGTGCCGTTCCAGGTTGCCGGTCGTTATGAAGCCTCGGTGGTGAACTCATACTTCAACATCCTGATCAAGTACGGTGATCAGTATGTGACCCTCGAGTTCAACGATCTGATCGAGATCCAGTCCCGCCCGGGCGGTCAGCTTGATGTCGGGTTGCGGAATCTGGAATATGACCTGACCAAATCAATCAAGAAAGTGGTCTACGGTTTTCAGGGGTTGGCCAATCTTTTTGAAAACGGTGATGCCGACCTGCGCCTCACCCTGGTGGTCACCCCGAAACTCCTGCCCGAATCCCTTGTCGAATTTCATGCCATGGTCCGGGAAGCGGCCACGGAGATTGCCGGGGAGTCCGGGGGCAAACTCGCCTTGATCGAAGTTGATCCGGACAGCGGGGGCGACAACCGGCGGGCGGTCATGGAGCGTTTCGGTATCGAACCGCTCTCCGCCTCGCTGTTTGCAACGGACACCTTTTTCTTTCACCTGATGCTGAGCGGAGGAGGGCACCAGGAAAGGATCTACCTGGCCGGCGACATGGGCAAGGCGGAGATCCGCAAGGAGATCGAGTCATCCCTGAAACGCACGTCGGCCGGGTTTCTGAAGACCGTGGGCGTCTGGCAGCCTGCTGTTCCCCAGGACGATCCGATGGCCATCTACCAGCAGAGCCCACCCCAGGAAAATTACCGCCTCTTCCAGGAGGTGATCCGGGAAAACTACAATCTGGTCAAGGTGGATCTGACGACCGGTCGGGTGCGCGGGGACGTGGATGTGCTCCTGGTCATCGCTCCCCAGGAACTGAGTGAAGTCGAACGTCTGGCCATCGACCAGTATCTGATGCGGGGCAGCAGTGTGATCGTGCTGGCCGGCAGATACCTGCTCGATATCGGGCCCGGTTCCAGGGGGCTGAACCTGAGAAAGACGGAAAAAGACCTTTCCGCCATGCTCGCGCACTATGGGATTACTGTGGATGATGCGCTGGTCATGGACAGGCAGAACGAACCCTTCCCGGTGCCGGTGACCAGAAATCTTGGCGGCTATACCGTTCAGGAGATCAAACAGCTTGACTACCCGTTCTTTGTTGATGTCCGCAGCGACGGGATGGACCAGGAGAGCCCGGTGACCTCCCGGCTCCAGGCCGTCACCATGAACTGGGTCTCGCCGCTGTTGATCAACGAGGAAAAAAGCGGCGGGCGGGAGGTGAGAAAACTCCTTCGTTCCAGTCCTGAAGCATGGCTTCAGGAGTCCGGCGATATTCAACCTGATTTTGCACGATATCCGAAGCTCGGTTTTGCGCTGGGAGATGATTTGGGCGTACGGACGCTGGCAGTTTCGATGCAGGGAGTGTTCACGAGTTATTTTGCCGACCGGGAAGACCCCAGGCTGACTGCTCCGGCTGAAGAAGAAGGCGAAGCGGAAGAGAATGGGAACGGAAACGGGAACGGGGACGATGAAAGCAAAGGAAAGCTGCCCCGGGAGCCGATCATCAAAAAATCGGCCGAATCAGCACGGCTGGTGGTGGTGGGCAGCGCCGAGTTTATCAACGATACGGTGCTGGGCATCTCCCAATCCATGGGTCAGGAAAGATTTTTGAACAGCCTCGAATTTCTGCAGAACCTGGTGGACTGGTCGGTGGCTGATGATGATCTGCTTGCCATCAGGTCCAGAGGCGCACACGCCAGACTGCTGGTGCCGATGTCGCGAAAAGGGCACGCCTTCTGGGAGTGGCTGAACTATCTGCTTGGTCTGCTGATTCTCGCCGGGGTCAGTGGTTACGGCGCGGTGCTGGCCAGGCGGGAAGAACCGATGGAGCTTGAGTAAAGAGCCGGCAGCGCCGCATCTGCCTGGTTATAGCCCTACTGCTTTGGAGTGGACGAATGAATAACCGCAATACAATACTGGCCGGATTGCTTGCTGTGCAGCTGGTCCTGGTTGTGATCATGTTCTGGCGCAGTGATGATGGCGCCCTGCCGGAAACTGCCCTGCTGACCGGTTTGCGGGCAGACGCGATCAACACGGTGCAGATTGCCGATGAAGATGGCGGGACCCTCGTAATGCGCCGCAGGGAAAAAGGGTGGCAGGTTGCTATAGAAAAAGATGTCTGGTATCCGGCCGACGGCGACAAGGTCGATTCTCTGGTGACCAAGCTCGCCACCCTGAACTCGTCGCGGCTGGTCACCAGAACCAGGGCCAGTCATGGCCGGTTGAAAGTGGCCGACCAGAAATTCGGCCGCCGCCTGGAGCTTGCAGGCGATGGCAAGGAGCCTGCTGTCCTTTATCTGGGTACGGCGCCAAATCATAAATCAATTCACGTCCGGGTGGCAGGGGATGACAAGGTGTATCTGGTGAAGGATCTGGCTGCCTGGGAGGTTCAGGTGGATCCCGGTACCTGGTGGCGCACCTCCTACCTCGATCTCGACCCGGACCGCCTGACCGAAATCCGGTTGAAGAACGACAAGGACTCGTTTGTTCTCATCCGGAGAGAAAACAAGGCGGATTGGTTTCTGCAGGGCAGCAGCATGCCGCTGAACCGGGAAAAACTAAATGGCTTTCTCGAAGATGTCGCCCAGCTTTCGGTGACCGAGATCATCCCGCCATCGGCGGCAAAACCTGAAGGAACGCCTCTGGCCGAAATCACCATGAAGGGCGATGGCCGAGAGACGGAACTTCTGATCTGGGACCGAAAGGATGAGAACAGCGACCACCCGGTCAAATCTTCGGCAGATCCTTTCTATGCCATGGCCGGACGGTATGCGGTGGATGAGTTGTTGAACAGTGTCGGCATCGACCTGATCGATACCGGCTCCTCGCTGGAGACTCCCAAAAAGAAATAGTGGCGCGGAAGATTGACAAATTCGCGAAAATTCAGAAAATCCTTCCTGCACACGCTGAAACGCTCTCCCACTTGAACGCTGAAACGCCGGCTTCTTCACTCGGCGGCAACTTTTTGCGAAATCAGCAAAATTGAAGGGGTGAGAAAAAAAAATTGCGTTCCGGATTGACGTGAAATTTGTTACTGTCACTTTTCTACAGGACACAGAAAACCAGGGGGAGTGCTGATGCCATCGGTTGCCGAAGAGCCCGTTTCACGGGAATTTCATATCATTTCGGTTCTGCTCATTATTATCCTGACCACCCTTGCCTATTTAAATTCCCTGCACGGCATTTTTGATTTTGATGATGTCGCCCATATCACCGACAATTCCTTCATCAGGATCCGGGACCTTTCCTGGGCGTCTCTCTCCCCCCTGTTCAGTAAAGGTCCGAGTTCGCAGCGCTGGCTGCCGATGATGAGTCTCGCGGTGAATTACCGTTTCGGCGGCTATGAGGTGTTTGGATATCATCTCGTCAACATCCTCCTCCATCTGCTGACCTCGCTTTTGCTCTACTGGTTTTTTCGTCTTGTTCTGCGGCACAGCGGTTTGGAGTTTTCCGAGCGCCGACTGTCCGAGATTTCTCTGGTCGCTGTTCTCCTCTGGGCACTGCACCCGCTGCAGACCAATGTTGTAACTTATGTGGTCCAGCGGATGACCAGTTTTGCGGCCCTGTTCAGCATCGGGGTTTGCATCTGTTACCTTAAGGGGCGTCTGGAGTCGCGGGCTGCCCGGCGAGGAATATGGTGGGGGGCGGCCCTGCTCCTGTGGGTATTGGCCCTGTCCAGCAAGGAAAACTCGGCGATCATCCCGCTCGTGCTTCTCGGTTACGACTATTATTTTCTGCGCCGGCCCGGGGAGAGCGGCCGGACCCATCTCCTTGCCCTGTTGCTGGTTGCCATAGTCGGGGGGGCGGTCGCGTTGAAATTCCTTGGTTCAAAGCCGATGGTGGTGATTCAGGCGGGTTACGTCAAGTATGGATTTTCCATGGCGGAACGGCTGCTGACCGAATCAAGGGTAATTTTTTATTACCTTGGCCTGCTCCTTCTGCCATTGCCGTCGAGACTGAATCTCAGTTACGATTATCCCCTGTCCCGTTCCCTGTTGAACCCGCCGTTGACCCTGCCTGCGGTTGCAGGAATTGTGCTGCTGATTGTACTCGTTGTTCTTCTTTATCGAATGGGGCGGATGGGGCGCCTGTGGTCCTTTGCGCTCTTCTGGTATCTGATCAACCTGGTCATCGAATCCAGTGTTTTTCCCATCGAGATCATTTATGAACACCGTTTGTACCTTCCGGCGATGCTGCTGTTTCTGGTGACGGCCGCCCAGGTGTACAGTCTGGGCGGCAAGAGGCCGGCGGTGGTCAGATCAGGAGCTGCCGTGCTCTGTTTGCTGCTGGCAATCGGCACCTGGCAGCGCAACAAGGTGTGGGCCAGCGAGGAAAGTCTGTGGCTGGATGTGGTGGAGAAGTCTCCGAAAATGGCCAGGGGGTATACCAATCTGGGCCGGGTCTATAATACCCTGGGGCGATACGACAAGAGCATGGAGGTGTTGCGCAAAGGGCTTCAGTTTGATCCGACCAGCGGGCTTATCTGGCTCAATATCGGTTTTGTTTATATGAAAAGAAATCAGTTCGACGCCGCCCTGTCGGTATACCATAACGCCCTGAATGATCAAAGGCTACTGGGCGGGAATGAGTTCAAGGTCCTTTCCGCCATGGCCTACGCCTATCTTATGAAGGAGCAGCCGGAGATGGCGCTGGCGAAGGCCGACGAATCGCTCAGGGTCAATCCCAACTTTGCCAACACCTGGGCTTTTAAGGGGATGGCCCACGGGTCTCTCGGTCAACACGACAAGGCCCTGGAGTGCGGGCAAAGGACCGTTGCGCTGGCCCCGGGGATCATGAACGGCTATATCCTGATGGCGAAGGCTCTGGAGAACATGGGGAGGTTCGGGGAAGCGATGTCGGCGCTGGACAGGGGGTTTGCTGTCACCGGGACGAGCGGGGGTGAGATTGTCACCTATAGGAATTATCTGGCGCAAAAGCTTGACCCCTCCGGGAGGAAATGATTCCCGGCACAGAGGGGGGGCTGAAAAAACTGTTGAGATTGGAGCCCCCTACGCAAGTCTCGGGGAATTTCCGTATGGGAGGGTTCGCATTTTCATCAGGCGGCTGTTCTCCCTTCTGTCTGAGATGATTTACAGGAAGAAAAGGAATGTCACTTGATCACATGCCAGCCGGTCACGATTAAATTCTTAAGTGCCGCAAAAGAATCAATCTTTTTTAGCTGATATAGAATACGTGAAGGATGAAGGTAAAATCTCCGATTGGCTTTTTTCACAGCTTTTTCCAATTCTTCTTTGGGAAGATGCTGGTAAGCTATCAGTGATTTTTCCGTGGGTGACAGGTTCTTCTCCAGGTCATGGATTTCCGGTTCCAAAGCCCAGCCTTTTGCTAGAGCCTTTTGCGAAAATTCCGTGCCGGGGAAGGGGGTGGCGATCAGGAACATGCAGTAGTTTATTGGATAACTTGATATCTCGTTGATCGTGGAGTTGATAGTTTCTTGAGTTTCCAGGGGAGAGGCTCCGAACATGATATTCGCTTTGGGTTCGATCCCATGCTGATGCAGCAACTGGATCGCCTGTCTGACCTTTGCAACATCAAGGTCTTTGCGGATGTCCTTTAAGATGCCCTGATCCAGCGACTCTATTCCCAGGTCCATATAGCGGCAACCGGCGCGGGCCAAGGCGGCGACCACCTCTTCGTCAAGAATCAGATCGCACCGGGCCAGTCCTCCGAATGGCAACCCTACTCCTTCGAGACGTCCACACAGATCTAGGATTCTTTTTTTGCCGCCGAAAAGAAACATGTCGTCAACAATTGCCGCGGCGCGATAACCGGACTGCTTGATAATCCGGAACTCTTCCGCGATGTTTGCCGGGGAACGGAGCGTGACCGGTGGTTTTTTGTTGTCGTGAAAGCGACGCCACTCCAACTCCCTGGCCCAGCTGATCGAGTTGGGCACGCAGTAGTAACAGCGGAAGCGGCAACCGCGGGAAGTCAGGACCAGGGATACCGGCCGCTCAGACAATTTCGGGTTGAAATAGTCTTGCCGGTCTTTCAGAAGGTGTCTGGCCGGCATGGGCAAACTGTCGATGTCGCTGATGATCCCGCTGGTTTCATTTTCAATCAGACGACCGTCAGCCAGATACGAAATGCCCTTGATAGCTGAAAATCGTTTGTCTGGCAATGCGGCAACCAGGTCCCGGATAGTGAGTTCCGCTTCTCCCCGGACCACAAAGCATCTGTCGTCCCAGAGGAACTCTTCCGGCTTCAGGGTCGGGTGAGGCCCGAAGTAGATGATTCGGGCCTCCGAGTTGGCCAGAATAAAGCGGCCAGCCAGGATGTCGATGGTCTGGGCCAGCAGCACCGTGTGTAGAATGTAAAGGTCGCATGTCTGCCTGTGTACGAAATCCTGAAAACTCTTTCCATCATGATCACTTGAAAAGTCTTGCAGCTCTATGATGTGGCCTTCCCGCTCAAGGATCGCGCCGACGTAGAGAAGAGGCAGCTCCGGCTGTTTATAAATGGAATAGGTACAGCCATAAACCCTTTCCGGAATTTTTTCGAGTGTAGAAGCCGGCGGGATAAGCAGGCAGATCTTCATGCTCTTTTCCTTCGAGTTTGCAGGCTCCAGGCTGCCAAGGCCCAGCACCAGACAATATTGCGGATGAGATGGACGAGGGGAATCAAGAAGGCCGTCGGGTCATGTTGTTTGCGGAATACGCCGATGCTGAACAGGAATCGGTCGATGATAACCAGCAGACCAAGCAGTACCCCCCCGTAAAGAAGGATAGCCGTTTTCCCCGACCAGAAGAGAATCGCTCCCGAGATAATCAGGATCAGGGCTGCCAATGTTGCCGGGACCTGCAGGATCATCCTGAGCCCTGATACCGAGTCCCCCCCTTTTTTGTCGGGATAACGGGAAATCAGTTGCATCCGGCCATAGGCAGAGTGGTACTGCTGCTTCAGATAGCTGGCAAGAGTCTCTTTCCAGTAATGGTCACACAGGGCATCTTTGCGGAACACCAGACGGTATCCTGCCCGGACAAGCCTGTAGCTCATATCGTTGTCATAGCCGTAGGTGAAGTCTTCGTCGAAAAGGCCCACTTCCTGTAACGCCTTTTGTCGATAAGCCGTATTGCCGGTGCAGACCTGGGTCACATATTTGTCCCGAATGTCGTCATATCGTTTTTCAATGTCATATCCCATGGCCCGGCCCCAGATGGAAATCGATGCCGGGGTTTTGTAGTACCCCTGAACGGCCCCGACAACCGGGTCCTGAAATTCTTCCATGACCCTGGCCAACCAATCAGGATACAGTAAGACATCTGAATCAACAAGACAGATGATGGAGTTGCCGGCCGCCCTGATGCCGTTGTTGGTTGCACTGGCCGCGCCCTGATTGGTCTGTTCCAGCAATTTGACGCGTTCGCTGTCCACATAGGGGCGGACAAGGTCGGCAGAGCGGTCTGTGCTGCCGTCATCCACCACGATCACTTCAATCCGGCCGGTGTACCTCTGGCTGAGCACTCTGTCCAGCACTCGCTGGATGTATTTGGCCCCATTGTACATGGGAATCACTACACTGACAGGTTCAAGAACAGCAGGCATTTTGGTTGAAACTCCCGGTAAACAGTACCAAGCTGAATATGGATAAAACCCAATCCACAATGAGCTGTGGGTAAATATGAACCCTGACAACGTCGGGAAGAGCCACTCCTTACTGAAAAAATAAGGAGTTATTTTAACGAACGATTAATAATCTTTAGTGTTTTTTGAATAACGGTAATATAGAAGAAAACATGAAATTCAGCGAATTAAAATTTGCAAGTGAAGATACGGTGGCGAAAAAACAATTCAATCTTGAGGCAATGTGGATATGCTGAGAAAGCCATTTGGAAATACCGTCGATTACGACAAGAAAAAGCAGATGGAAATCGATTGGTATGAGAAAGGGGACGCTGAAAAGAAAGGCTTTGTTGCCAGGATTTTACATTGGAAAATTTTCTATTCGCCAGGGAGAAATTCGTTCAATTACATATTCCCTAAAATTCAAATGAAAGAGATGCTCGAATCCGAGCTCAAGTATGCAAAAGCAGGCAAACTATTGATCGCACCGTGTGGATCGGGAGACGATTATAAATATGTGCAATCCTTTTCTGACAATATATACGGTATGGATTTGTCCCCTGCGGCAATTCGGTCATGCCCGGAAGAAATGAAGGCGAGGGAGGGTGATATTCTTTCATCAGGCTATCCGGAAAATTATTTTGATGTAATAGTCAGCCCCCTGTTTTTTCATCATCTCATAAAAATTGGATTCGAGCCTTTTCTGGATGAGTTCATTAGGATATTAAAACCTGGGGGTAAACTGGTTATTCTTGAACCATCTCTGTGGTATCCGTTGAATCTTGTTACCCGACCATTAAAGAAATTATTTAACCCGTATGGAGAGGTTGAAGATGAGGGGCCATTCCACCCTGGTCATATGATTCGAAAACTGAAAGAAGCCGGATTCAAAAATATTAAAATGCAGGGGGCATCGTTTAGTCATTGTTCGTTTTATGTGCCATTGGCAAGATTTGTGAATTTTGTGACCAGGCCAATTTTAAAGATCTGGCCCATAGATTATTTTGCCTGGATGGTTCTTTTTGCGGCAGAAAAAGGTGGTGGATAATCTTTTTGCTGATAGGAATTTCCGAAAATAAAACGGAAAGGCTTGACGGGGCGGATGTGCAGAAAGGGTGGAATGTTGTCACGCGGATACTGCATAAGCAGAAAAAAACGGGAAACGATTTTCTGTGATGGGGGTGATTGTGTTTTCTCCGTACATGGTTGTGAATTGGCGCAATAGCAATTTGTAAAGCCAATGTGTTAATGTCGGATGGTTGGAGATTTATCAGAAAGTATTGTTTCCTGTTAATGAGGCTCTGGAGTGGTGGTTTCAGGTTGAGTAGCATATGTTTCACCACCGATGTGTGTGGTTTTGAAATTAGGGGTGGGGAGTGTAGCAATTGGAGCGGACTTTGAAAACGCTTATAATCGTTCCTGCTTTTAATGAGGAAGAAAACATTGCTGATGTTCTTGCGGATCTGGAGGCTTTTGCCTCTTCATGTGATGTGATCGTTATTGATGACGGCTCTAAAGATGGAACGGCAGATATTGTCGGAAGACGTGGTGTGTCGATACTGTGCCTGCCGTTTAACCTTGGGATCGGTGGAGCCATGCAGGCCGGCTATAAATATGCCCGGGACAACGGGTATGATCTGGCTGTACAGTTTGATGGTGACGGACAGCACCGTGCCGATCAGCTTGGCATTCTGCTTGACGGGTTGGTCACCGCCCGGGTCGACATGCTGGTTGGTTCCAGATTCACGGCAGAGGGGAGTTATGCCCAGGGGACCGCACGGATGATCGGGGGGCGGATTCTGTCGTTGGTGTTGTCAACTCTAACCGGCTGGCAAATTACGGATCCCACATCCGGGTTTCGGATTGCCGGGCCACAGGCGATCAGGTTTTTTGCCGAAGAATATCCGGATGATTATCCCGAGCCGGAAGTCATCCTCCTGCTGAAAAAAGTAGGGATGAACTGTAAAGAGGTGCCTGCTCTGATGTCACCAAGGGCAGGGGGGCGCTCTTCCATCACCCCGATTCGCTCCGTTTACTATATGGTCAAAGTGATCCTTGCCCTTATGATTGATCTGGTGCGTGCTGTCGGGTACAGGAAGAAATAAGTATTAAAGTCATGGTGGGTTTGTTTATGGATCGATTGCTCCTGTTCAGTGTGATCATCAATTTTCTTGTTTTTTTTGCGGTGATCGAGTTGATTCGCCGCAATCGTTTGAGCGAAAAGTATGCTCTCCTCTGGCTTCTGGCCACAGCGGCGATGCTGGTTTTTTCATTTTCAAGGGGATTGCTGCATGCCGTTGCTGGGTGGGTGGGTGTACTCTATCCTCCCTCCTTGATTTTTTTTACAGCCTTCTTTTTCCTAGTCATAATCAATATCCATTTTTCGACGGTCATTTCAGAGCTTTCAAAACAAAACAAAATTCTTGCTCAGGAACTGGCTCTCATAAAAGAGAAGATCGATGGCAGAGGAAACTGATGCTTTCAGATTTTTTTTGTTGTCTTATGGACAGAGAGTCTGCATTGCGTTTTGATTTTTCCACATCATAAATCTGAGAAAAATATTTGGTAGTGTCGAATGCACACATTCATCAAAATAAAAACTTCTTCAAACGATTAGCCAATGTTTTTAACATATAGGTTGTCAGGCATAAAGGATAAAACAGTCCATTCCGGCGTTGAGATTTCAACACTTCACGATAGGCGGAAAGTGGATTTGAGCCGCTTTTCCCCTCAAATGAGTATCTGGTGATCGCTGCATTAATCTCGTGAAACTTAACTCCTGCTTTTTGGGCTCGCAAGAACAAGTCATAGTCCATTGCATAACCATATTCGGGGTCATATCTGCCAATTTTCTCATATATTGAAGCTGGAATAAAAGTTGTAGAATGAAAATAGGGTGTATCAAAATAAACATATAGTTTCGGACAGGGCCTCGGCCTGATTACTGTACTCTTGTTACTCCAAACCCCAATCATGGAACCGTGCAAGATCTGATCTTCTTCCCCTGTAATTAGGGTTTTAGCCACCAGACGGAGTATGTTTGGCAAATAGGAATCATCGGCATTGAGAGTGCCGATGATTTTGCCATGGCAATGGAAGACCCCTTTGTTGAATGCGTCAGATATGCCCTGGTCAGGCTCGCTCAACCAGTAATCTATCTGGTCGTCATAGCGGCGAATTATTTCCAGCGTGTTGTCAGTAGAAGCACCATCGATAATTATATACTCAACGTTCTCATAACATTGCCCCAGAACGCTTTTGATAGCGTTTTCTATATGTCTTGCCCCATTGTAAACAACAGTGATGATACTGATGACGGGTTGTTCGGGTCGAGGTGTTCGTGTAAATCCACGTGTCCGTCGGCCGCCTTCGATTATTGTACAATTTGAATTATGCTGCATAACCCTGATTGTTGAAGGTAAGAGCATTATTGGTGAGTAAGTTCAAAACAAGATATCCGTTTCAGTTTAGATGTCGTTTATGCAAGGTGTTGTTTATCCGTTATAATGGGAAAACGGACTCACTAACCAATATTATTTTCAAGATGAATCGAGCAATCACTTCTAGAGGGTTGTTTTGTAGTGGATGAAATTGGTATTGTTTCTCAAGGAGTTGCGGGTGTTAATTGTTTATTATATCGTATATTTTCCTTAAAGGTGCCGTGATTCTCCAGCTGAGGCTTAATCTCATTTTCAACAACTCCTTTTCCAGATAGGATTCTCTTTGATTCTCTTTGTCCCTGTAGTATTTCAACTCCAGCTCTCTCAAATGACAGTCCAGGCAGGAACCACTCTTGTTTTTCATTTTTTCATCTGCCGAATGATAAAACACTTTTTCAGTCTCCCTGCGAATAAAGCCAACTATTGAATTTGCCAATAGTCCGTAGTCGGATTTTCTTTTTGATATCGTAATGCGAGTCATGAGGTCGCTATCGATAATGTTGTTGAAATCGGCCTCCATAAGGTAGCCAACAAGTTTTTCCCCAAACTCTGACATGTACCTCATATTCCAACGAAGCGGATGTTCAGCATGGTATGCGACAGGAGACAGTAACTGCTTGGTGGGGAGTTTCTTAAGTATACTGTAAAGAGGGAGCCAATGATCCCACCAAGGCACCCCAAGACAAAAGTCGGTTTTAATGAATTCTTTGATGAGAGATCGGGAAAAAAAGAAATAATCGTACCCAGGGTAAAATTCTTGGCCTTCAAGTGTGGATAAATTTTCCACATCAAATCGAGACCCAAAGAGCAATCCCTCCTGTACCTGGTTGGTGATAAAATTCTGAAATTCTGAATCACTATCAAGGTAAATATCCGAGTTTATTATGGCGCACACTTCTGCGCTGGATGAGTGTAACACTTCAAAGATGTCATCCAGAAAAATAAAGGGTCTTCCGGTAATACTTGATGCATCCCTTTTCGTCTCTTTAAACATAACATTGGGAAAATGTTCTTTGATCTGCTCGATTTCATTTTTCGAATTAACCGAAAACACCTTGAAACCGAGCTGCAACCAGCTTGAGATTGCATCTTTCTGCAAATCGATATTACGTGGTGCGATGCTTGTTGCAATTGGAATGGCCATTGTGCTTCCCTGAGAAGAAAAAAATACTATGAAAAAAGGATTGTGTTATCCCTTGATAAGTGGATGACAGGTCAAAACCATTATCTGTCCAGGGCCGTTAATTTTTTAATTGGGGCTGACCACCCCAATTCAACCAATTGAATATGTAAAGGATAATTGCGTCGGGTGTCAATAATAAACCCGGGGTGATGGTGATTCGCGTACTATGCTGATTTGTTTGAAAATCAGAGGAAAGTTAATGTCAACTCAGTCATATGTTGAAACGGGGTTAAACCTCGGTTGGGTTGTTTCCCTACATCGTGCTGCGTTTATGCCTGATATTCACGATTGAATACCCCGCTTGCGAGGAACGCGAATATTTTGCATTCAGCAAAAGAGCTTGCCCCTGGGGTTTTTATTTGTGCTTTCTGCACAGTTTTTTTGCTGCTTTGGGGGAAAGTGACTATATGGTGATGCGTATCTCGGACTCTCATCGAGAAAGATAAAGTTCTGTCGGTTACCCGAGGTGGCGGATGCAGTTTTCCATTACAAAACGTTAAAAGATGAGTGGTGGCATGGTCCCATGCTTCAATGTGGTTCCTCTGAAGAGTGAGTCTGTGCGCCAGCAATTCGGTAGGCGTGGCCGCAATATTGATGCCCGCTTGCCGTGTAGGTTTTTTTTATTCCATGTCTTCCTGCAAATGTTTGAATATAACACATGAGAAAATTCAACTAATGTGAATATGGAGTGAGTTTGAAAAAGGGTCTCAAACGACGAATGTTTTTCGATATACGAATTATCTGTTTTTTGTAATTTGTTTATGTTCGGTGAGCTGATGAGTAATTCAATGGAAAAACCAATAGTTTCTATCATTTTGAGAACGAAGAACGAAGCTTGTGCTTTGGAAAAAGTCTTAGAGTCGATATTCAAACAAAGACTTGATTTGACTTTTGAAGTCATTGTAATCGATTCGGGTTCAACTGATGCGACCCTCGATATTGCAAGACGATTCAAAACAAGAATATATGAGATTGATTCAACCGAGTTTAGTTTCGGCTTTTCCCTTAACTTCGGTATTGGTAAGGCCGAAGGAGGGATTGTTATCTGTTTGTCAGGGCACTGTATCCCTGTCGATACGCAATGGATGAAGCGTTTGGTGGCGCCACTTCTTGCTGATGTCGATATTGCTGCCACATTTGGCAGGCAGGAGCCAATCAAAGGCCTCAATCCTCTTGAAGAAATAATGCTTTTGAACCAGTTCTCTCCTGATGTGTATGGCGAGATCAAGGTTGTTTTCTCAAATGCCAACTGTGCGATACGAAAACAGGTTTTGGTTTCTCACCCGTTTGATGAAGTTGCAGTTGCTGCGGAAGATTTTATTTGGGCCAGAACATTACCAGACGGGCTTGGCATACAGTATGTGCATGATGCTTCCGTTTATCATAGTCACCCTTTATCACTAGAATACTGGAGCAAAAGATTCTATCGGGATGCCTTTTTTCGGGAATATATTAAGGGGGTATATGATCTGGAATGGCAGGGAATGATTCCCGGGTATGATGCAAGCGGGTTGTTTGTAAAACTCTTAAAGCAATTAGAATGGGGAGTCAGGGGGATCTCTGATATGGTGCTGTATATGACCAAGAACAGGTATTTTAAGCAGATGTTGCTGGTCCCTGTTTTTGTGGCGCTCTTTCATTTTAATAACTGGAAGGGGGGCAGGGATGGTAAAAGAAAATACGGAGGATCATGATGGGGCAGCCTCGCCGACACACAGGTTTTAAAATGTGTGTCGGCTTTCCGTGCCCAGAATCAAAGTGCTATAATTGATGGTAGCAAATATGACCGGGCGGTGAGTTTTTGCCTAACAAAAAAAGTCGCTCGAAATGTCTTGGTAGCTGTTGCAATTTTGGTTGTGAGAAGTTGCTTTTTTCTCGTCTTGGACGACAGAAAACAAATTTTGACAATTCCCTGTTTCCATGCTAGATTTCGGCGTTAAAAACAGTTGCGATCGGGGGAGGGCCTTGAAATGCTGGTGGTTTTCGGCTTTGTCAAGGAGGGGGAAAATCGGGTCGGATGCGGCCCGGGGACAAGGAGAAAGACATTGAGCAGCAGAATCAACTTCACGGCCTTGTGTATTGGTATTTCCTTTTCGTTCGTGTTTTTTTTCCATGGGACCGGAGAGGCCAACTCCTTTCCGTTCCGGTCGATCAATCCGGGCGACCAGCTGCCCGGAGTCACCGTCAAGAATATGCGGAGCCAGCAGGACACGACCCTCGACAAGTTCCAGGGCAAACCGCTGCTGCTGGTATTTATCGGCGCCGATATTCCCACCAAGAAAGAGCGTTCCATAAAGGCGCTGCAGGTTGTGCAGAAACTTGAACCCTTTGTCAAGGAAAAGGGGTTCACCAGTCTGGTGATTGATGTCCAGGGCGATGATTCCGGAGTGATCAATGAACTGATCTCGGCTACCGCCGTGACTCTGCCTTTTTATTCCGATGTCGACAAGTCGGCCTATGGCGGACTGGGAATATTCGTCATGCCTTCGATCCTGCTGGTTGCGGCAGACGGCAAGATCGTTGAAGGGATGGGTTACAGCAGTGATCTCTCCAAGCGCTTGAAAGGCGAAATCGAAGTCATGCTGGGAGAAAAAACCAGAGCCCAGGTTGAGGAGGAACTGCGGCCGGTTATGGTTGAGAAGTCCGCCGAGGAGAAGGGGGCCAAGCGTTATTTCAATCTTGGCAAGACCATGCTTGAGCGCGGGCAGCCGGAGTCGGCCATGAAGGAGTTCGGCAAAGCCATTGAACTGGAACCGGATATGGGTAAGGCTCACATCTACCTCGGATGTCTGCAGCTTGACGAGGGCAAGGTTGCCGAGGCCAAGGCGTCACTGGCCAAAGGAATGGAATCGGAGCCAGATTATCTGCCCGGGCAGATCTGCCAGGCGAGGATCAAGGCTAAAGAGGGCGCTCTGGATGAGGCGATGGATGACATCAGTTTCCTGATGATGCGGCATTCCCGCGACAGCTCCCTCCATTATGTTCTCGGCACCTTTCTTGAGGAGAAGAGTGGTGTCGGTGAAGCCGGCAAGGAGTATCGCAAGGCTTACGAACTGTTGCTGAAGAAATCACATGTCAAATAGCATGGGTTGCGACCTGTCTGCGTAACTTTTTACATAATCTAAGGAGAGAGCCTTGTCCTGTTCTGAAAGCAAAGCCGGTTATTTCCCCGTGTTTGGCGGAAACATTGCAATGAAGTTAATATTGGCGCTGGTTGTCCTGCCTGTTTTTTGTGCCGCCACCGCTTCTGCCGGGCAGATATCGGTATTGGCACCGGCTGAAACCGATCTGGTTTTGAATTCCCGGAACACGATCTTGAATGTCGTCGTCAGGGTTGACGACCAGAACGATCTTGCCAGATTGAGCCTTAAGGAAGAAAAGTCGGGCCAGGGGTACGAACCGGCAGGCCGCTATGAGAGGGAGAACCGCTATTATGTCCATTACCGGGTCCCGTTAAAAAAAGGGTCAAACACATTTACTTTGGCTCCCACCGGCAACAAGCTCAAAATCCGCTTCAATCCTTTAAGTTCTCTGTTGAATGTCGATTTTAACGCACCCAAATCGTACAGTTTTCACAAAACAGAAACAATTCCGGCCGAATGCGGCGGCTGTCACACGGATAAGTTGCCGGGCGAGGCCAGGATCGACAAGGTACTCTACGGGCGGTTTTCACCGGCATGTTATTCCTGCCACAGCGCGATGGTCTCCGGCAGGGAGTGGCGCCATTTTCCATCATCGGCCCTGCTCTGCCGATCGTGTCATCAGCCAGACCCGGAGAAGGATCTGCTGACGGTGCCGGCCGGCAAGATCGAGGAACTCTGCTTTCAGTGCCACGTCAACGAACGGAAGTGGCGAAATAAGGACAGCCATATCCACGGGCCGGTCGGCACCGGCGATTGCACGATCTGCCACGACCCACACGGCAGCGCCAACCGTTATCAGTTGCCTGCCGCCGGCGAAAAGCAGCTCTGTGTAATCTGCCATGTTGACAAAAAGAAGTATCTTGATCCGGGCCAGCAGAACTTTGCGGTGCATGGGATTTTAAACGCCAAAGGGTGCACGATTTGCCACAGCCCCCACGCCACCCAGTTCAGGTTTCAGCTGACCCATGAGATCAACGACCTTTGTGTCAGCTGCCACACCAACCTTGAAGGGGTCGAGGACGGGCATCCGGTCCAGAACCATCCGGTCAAGGGCAAGAGCGATCCTCGGAGAAAGGGCTTTCCCTTTACCTGTACCAGCTGCCACAACCCGCATGGCTCAAGGTATCAGTATCTGCTGATCGGCGACGTTCGGGGTGGGAACATTTGTGTGAAATGCCATAGCGCCAAGCAGGAAGCCGGCAGGAATTAACAAAGTCCTGCCCGTGAGCGGTCGAAAGCGGCACAGGTCATCTGCCGCCGGCTTTTATTGGGGTGGAGTCAGAGTGAGGATCATGGTTTCGATCATACAATCCAGCGAATTAAAATGCGTGCGGCGCGTTTTTGCCCTTCTTGCGGTTTTTGCCCTCATGCTTGTTTCCCACTCTTATGGGGCCAAAGATGATTTGATTCCGGTCCGGCTGATTACGGTCATCACCATCGACGACCAGGGGGCGCCGATATCTTTTCCCCATGAATTGGCGTATGACCCGGTCAACCGGGAAACCTATCTGGTCAGCGCCACCGGCCGGGTTACCATTTATAACCACAAATATTTTCCGGTGAGCTCATTCGGCCGGGGCCGTGGTGTGCATGCTCCTCAGGGGGTCGCGGTCGACGGCAAGGGGTATATTTACGTCTGTCAGGGCGATACCAACATCGGCTCGGCCTTGACCCCGCGCCTCACCATCTTTGACCCCGCCTTTTTCGTGAGCCGGGAGATCGTGTTCTCTCGAATCCCGGAACTTAAAGATTTTATTGCCCGGCGGATCGCCGTCAGCAATGAGGGGCTGATCTACCTGGTCGGATTTCGGGAAAGGGAAGCGTACCTCGACCGCTCCGGGGCGGCGGTCCTCTCCGCCGAGGGGGAATTCCTGCGCTGGATCAAGCCGATGGATCGGGTCTTCCGCCCGGTTGAGCAGATGCCTCCCCCTGCCGGCAAGGATGACCTGCCCCCGGCCGGGGAGGATGCGGCCGAAGGTGCGGTTGAAGATCTTCAACCGGATCTGCCTGCCGGGTTGCGACCAGGCCTGTCCGAGCGGGATCGGGATGATGAAGAGGAGACAGATCGTGAGGTCCCGGTCTATCTCTTCGATGTGGTCATCGATCCGAACGGCCGGATCTACCTGCTCAGCAGTGAGGTGAGCCGCATCTACGTTTACAATGCCAAGGAGGAATTCCTCTTCAAATTCGGGGAAAAGGGGGGGGTGGCGCGCAAGCTGTCCAATCCGCTCTCGCTGGCCGTGGACTACCCGCGCCGGACCATTTACGTGCTGGACTATATGCGGCATACGGCGCTCGCCTATGAATACGAAACCGGCAAATACATCTTTGAGTTCGGCGGGCGCGGTCTCGACCCGTTGTGGTTCAATTTCCCGAACCATATCGAGGTTGATGACGAGGGCAGGGTGCTTGTCTCCGATCTGTTTAACCGCCGGGTCCAGGTCATTGATCCGAACATGCAGGCCAGGCGCCCCCTGGCCGGGCTGGTTTCGCCGGAACTCGCGAGCGGATCATTGCCCGCCCCGGTTGAGAAAGCCTCTCCGCCTGAAGTTACGGTGGCCGAGCCTGCCAAGCCGGTTGCGCCGGCGCCGGTCATTGCCGCAGCCGGGCCTCCGGGCGCCGTCGTGGCGCCGGAGATTCCAGGCCTCCTTGCCGGAATCAATCCGATCCCGGACACCTCTCTGCCTCCCGCCCACCAGGTGCCGCCAAGGCCTCTGCCCGTCGCGCCGAAACAGCTTGTCCCGAGAAAGTTCAAGAGCCCGGTCGTAGCAATCTGGCCGCCGGTGGCGCCGGAGATGATTCAGGAGCCGGTAGTGGTGGCGGCAGTGCCTGAACAGGAAGCCGTGGTCAGTACGGTTGAAGCTGAACCCCTGCAGCGGGTCTTGCGGTTGCCCGCCTCCCTGGGGGTTTATGGCCCGATTGCCGCTTTGGGGTTGCTGGGCGGCTGGTTCCTCTACCGGAACAGATAAGTTGGCCTGAGGGTGGACGGCTAAAAAAATGATTCGCAGGTACCCACTGTGCTTTTTCCGTCGTGTGGAGAATCGAAGGTTTCCACGTAAAGTTGCGGAGCAGAGTAAAAACCGCTTGACTTGAAATTGTCGCCTGTGATATTATATTGCATAGTAAAAAAACCATGGTGGATTGGGGATTGTATTTATCTGGTTTTTTTACCGAAGAATTATGAAAGTAATAAGGGGAAGTGCTCCTTTCCGGAGCCTGAAAGCACTCAATTCATTAGGAGGAAAGAGAAATGTTGAACAAAAGGATTTTACTTGGATCGCTGGTCGCCGGGGCATTCATGCTGCCGATGGCCGTAAACGCTGGCGTTGTCTCCGGCCCTTGTGTGAACTGCCACACCATGCACAACAGCCAAAGTGGTGGTGCTGTAAATACTACTGAAGACACTTTGAATGCCAGTCTGCTCAAGGGCGCTGGCTGTGAAGGATGTCACGCCGATTCAGCTAACTCTGGCACCACCGGCAGGGGCACGGGTGCAGTTCCCGCCCCGCAGGTTAACGACGCTACCAACCCGAACCTGGCCGGTTACTTTGTGAATACCGCTTCGTATGTTGATGCCAATATGCATAACGTATACACGGATCTTGCTCTGGTGTTCACAGATGGTTCAAATGCTGGCACTCCTCCCGGCAGCACCCCGGGAACTGATGTTGCCACCTGCTCACGTTGCCATACGTTGGCGGGCGGTGGACACCACGGCAATGCTTCAACGGTCTATCGGATGCTCTTCGACGGATCCGGAACCGATATGGCTGCTGATGCCAACTACGGCGGCGGCGTTGGGGATGTGGTGAATGGCGTGAATTATCCGAACACCGCTGCCACGACCTATGACTCCGAATCGATGAACGAATTTTGCGCAAGATGCCACGGCGATTTCCATGGGGCAGGAATTACCGTGCAGGGCGGTCCGGATAAAGGACAGGGTACCCCTGCTGCCTGGCTCCGTCACCCAACGGATTACCGGTTGAATGACGGCGGTGCTACTTACAATTACTTAACCAATTATACCACCGCTGCCGTACAGGATGTGATTCCGCTTGGCACCAGCAGCAGCAATATTTTTGGCGGCGCTACCACAGCGGGTGTTAACACGTTGATGTGTATTACCTGTCATTTCTCCCATGGCGGACCGTATGCCGACCTGCTTCGTTTTGATTATTCGCTCCAGCAGGCGCAAATCACCGGAGGCACCAATACTCCGGGTTGCGAATCCTGTCACGGTTATGGTGTTGCCGGTGCGAGTGGTATGTAAGAAGTTGCGGGGAATTTTGTACTGCTGACTCCGGTCACAGTGTAATAAACGCACTTCAGGCCCCGATCTTCGGATCGGGGCTTTTTTTTTTCTTCGCCCCGGCGGCCATGAACCGGTTGCTGCTCTTGTGAGTGCATCCCCGCATGAACATTTTATCCCGTGGGAGCGACCTCCCGGTCGCGAACCACCTGGTAAAATCATCATTCCGTAAATCGCGCCGGCCTTGTGGAATTCGCAGCCGGGAGGCCCCGCCCACATAATGCCGGTTCATCCCGCAGCTCGTTGGAACGACCTCCCGGTGGGAAACCACCTCTCAAGCCATTTATTTACCGCCGCCGGGAAATGAATCAATATTCAATCGCAAACCTTTCTTCTTGACAAATCAGAGGCTTATAGTAATTTTCCGGTTATTGCGTTTCTTCAGGTGGCGTAAGTCATTTGGATCAACTGGGCTGTTCTTTTTACCGTTGATACCGCAAGGGCATAATTTCCGATGTTACACAGGTCCGCTTATCGGTACCGGCAGGCGTAGCACAACGCAGAGCTTTTCACCCTTCGGGTATAAGTTTCGTATGAGCAGGCAAGCTGCACAACTCAAGCTTTTCACCCTTCGGGTATAAGTTTCGTATGAGCAGGTAAACTGCACAACTCAGCTTTATTAAGAGAGGGAGATTATGGGGAGGAAGCAGATGACGTATTTGGGTAGAAGACGGGCGTTGGCCTTAGTGGCGGCTGCTTTGGCCATGGTTTTAGTGCTGTTTCAGTCTGAAGAAGCGTTGGCTGCCGGTTTCAGTGTGCGATCACCACAGAATGGAGTCTGGGTCAGTGAAAGCAAATTGTATCTGGCCGGCGCAGGAGCCACTTCAAAAACCGTCGCGGTGAGCGGGGTTGATACCGGCGCCGCCAAGGGCCAGGTTCCCGTCCAGGAAGGCGGCGCCTTCGGCGACTTCATCACTCTCAATAAGGGCATGAACACGATCAAGCTGGTGGCCGGAAACGACAAGGCCGAACTGAAGGTTTTTTATACCCCTGATCGAAAAAAACAGGCGCCTCCTGCCGATTTCAAGAGGCTTTATCTTCATCAGAAGCCAGGTGCATTAAATTGTCAGGAATGTCACCGACTTCGCAAGGGGGTATATGATTATAAAAAGATTGTCCCGGCGCGCTCCGATTGCACCACCAAATGTCATTCCGATAAGGGGAAGGCAAAGCATGTCCATGGGCCGGTCGGCGCCGGGGTCTGTATATCCTGCCACAGTCCGCACGGTTCTCTGGAGCCAGGCTTCGTCCAGCGCAAGGGGCAGGAGCTTTGTACGGTCTGCCATCAGGCGAGAAAGGAGGAGTTTGAGCAGAAGGTCATCCACTCTCCGGTTGAGGAAGGGTGTGTCGAGTGCCATAATCCGCATGAGTCCGAGATGCGCTACCAGCTGAATGCCAAAGGGGAATCGGTGAGCGCCCTGTGCTTCAAATGCCACGAGCAGGGCATTTTCATGAAGGAAAACCAGCATGGTCCGGTCCAGGAGGGTGATTGCATCGCCTGCCACAGGCCGCATTCCTCGCCGAATAAAAGTTTGCTCATCGCCCCGCCTGACGGCGGGCAGTTGTGTTTTGAGTGTCATGAAGACCGCAAAGCGGAGTTTGTGATGGAATTTATCCATGCCCCGGTCCAGGAGAATTGTGCCGAGTGTCATGATCCGCACAGCGCCAAGGCAAAATATATGCTGAAACGCCCCGGGGGGGAACTCTGCAAGATGTGTCATGTTGAGGCCACTCCGGAAATATATCAGGCGATTACGACCGCCAAGGTCAAACATCCCCCGGTCGATGAGGGTGATTGCGTTGCCTGTCACCGGGTCCATTCTTCCAACTATGCCTCAATCCTCAAGGACTCTCTGGAGAAACTCTGTCTTTCCTGTCACGACACCTTGGGAGACATTATCGCCGAAAGCAAGAACCGGCACGGTCCGGTCAAAACCGGGGACTGTACCGCTTGTCATAATGTGCATGGCTCACAGTTCACCAAGCTCTTGGCCCGGTATTATCCGACCAATTTCTACAGTGAATATGGGCCGCAAAAATACGACCTCTGTTTCGGCTGCCATAATAAGGACATCGCCAAAACCAAGAACACGGATTCCTTGACGAACTTCAGGGATGGAACCTACAACCTACACTTTTTCCATGTGAACAGCGAAAAAGGCCGGACCTGCACGGCGTGTCATGATGCGCATGCCAGCAACCAGCCCAAGCATATTCGCTATGAGGTTCCGTTCGGGGCCTGGAGCTATCCGATCAACATGACCAAAAACGAAAGCGGCGGCGGGTGCGTGGTCGGCTGTCATGCCCCGAAGGATTACGATCGGAAGAAGGCAAAAAACAAGCCGAGCCGTTGAGATTTGAGCCCCGGTGGCCCGCGTATCATTCTGCCGCCGGGGCTCGTTATGTTTTCAGGATGGCTAAGTCCAGCCTGGTTGTGCCAGGGGGGGAAGATGTTTAAAGGAGGTTTGTTGTCTTGTGTCCTGTTCCGGGCTCTGCTCGTCTGCGCTCTGTTGCTTTTTCAGGTGCCTGCCGAGGCCTGGATCAATTACAACGGGTCGCAGAATGTCAACGAGATGGAGGACGGTCGGCTTCTCCAGTCTTCCAGTCAGAGGGTGTCGGTTGATGCCGTACAGATGCTTTCCGACCGGACAACAACGCAAGAATCGGTTCTCATCCATTCCTCCTGGAGCCAGGGGTACGGTATAACCGCCGGCGCCAGGCGGGACACGTTGTCCCCTTCCATGTCCCTGCTGGTGAACAACGACATTTTTCTTTTGGGGGTTTCAGGCTCCGCCAATCACTCCCTTGGCGATTCTTCGCAATCCAGCGACTCCGATACTACGGAACTCCAATGGTCGAGCAAGTGGTCGAAACCTTTAGTTCCCACCCTGCAAATGTCGGTCAGTCAGCGTAATACCTATGATACGCTGGATCCTCATTTGACTGATAAAGAGGATCAAACCTTCAACTCAGCGCTGGAATGGCAGGCCGGTTTTGTGCAATTTTATTATAACTTTACCCAGGAATCCGGAACCGACAGGGTTGCGCACTCGGAAAGTGATACCGTGGCTCATCTTGCCCGGCTGTCTGCAAATCGTGAATTTCTCGACAAGCGCTTGCGGTTTCATTTCAGCCAGGATTTCTCGGAAAACACAAGCGCCAGTTCCCAGCATTTCGTCGGCAGCGGCAGCGTGAGAGTTCCCGGGCTGGTGTTTCAGGCCTATGCGGGGGCGGACCCCAACCCGATCGACAGTAACGATTTTGCCCTGCCGTCAACAATTCCGAACGTGAACATCCCCGCCCTGGCCGATGGCGACACGACCATTTCAGCCTATACGGCGACACCCCTGACCAACGACCACACGATCATCGTTCGGGTCGGCAACAGTCCGGTCGATCTGATTTATCTATATACCGATGTCGATCTTGGCGCGAATTCCATCGCCTTGAGTAACTGGCGGCTGTACACGAACATCCTGGTCAACACGCCTCCCTTTACCTGGACTGATGAAACTTCCGTTATCTCCGTTTCCCCCCCTGTCAGCTACGATTCCGTCAACCGTCGATACGTGATCGCACTTACTTCCGCCATCTCGCAAAACTATCTAAAGTTCGTGATGGACAATACGCTGGCGGGGGTCAACGTTCAGGTGACCGAGGTCGAGGTCTCAAGCCTTCAGACCGGGACCCCTGGGTCCACCACCACCTCGGAGTCCCGGACCTCGCACATTAGCACCGGGCTGGGAGTAGGGTATAAGATCAGTGAGCGGATGCAGCTGAACTATCAATTTGATAAGCGGCTCGCCGATGAAGCCATTGGAGAGGATACGGACCAGACCGGGCACAGTTTTAGCCTGCACTTTAACAGTCCAAGGCATAGGTTTGGCTCGACCCTGAATTTTTCGGACCGGATAACAATTCAGGATACTGCCTTATCGTCTGTCGAAAGAGAGAGCAGAGCGTTCAGTTTCTCGTTGCAGAAAGGTTTTCTGCCAACGTTGGATGGTGGCGTCAGCGGAAACATCAACGACCATTACCTGGGAGGAGAAAAGACCTCAACCAATGGATATTATTCCTTTGTATTGAGCGCCAGGCTCTATCCCGACCTTGAGTCGAGTTTTGACGGCCGTTATAGTGTGAGTAAACAGTTAGTCAGTGAAAATAAAACCGAGTCTTATGGTTCTGGCTTCTCGCTTACCTCGCGTTTACGTCCGTCACTGAGCATGACACTTGATGAGAGGTATGAAGTGTCGCGACTGGAGACCGGCGTCAGCGAAAAATACGCCTCCGGCCTGTTGTGGACCTGGCAGTCTTCCGAGGTGATGTCGATCAATGGGTCTCTGCGTCATGAAACCGGTGATAATTTTACAGATCGGATTTCTTTTGGTAGTAACCTGGCGCTGCGGGTCGGTTATCGGATGCAGTTGGAAATTCTTTATTCGGCCACCGAGCAACTCCTGTTGACCCAAAGCGGGACCCTCACCTGGCGCTGGACCCTGGGCAAAGGGCTTTTCTGGCGGACCGGCGTTGACTATGTGCAGTTGGAAGGGGCCCAGAGGAACCATGTGAAGTTTTTTTCCAGCCTGAGCTTCAGGTGCTCACTGTAGTATGTATATGTTAAAGCTGATTTTTATGAAAGATCCTGGCCGGGCCCGAGGTGGCCGGTGGTTTATCAATCTGTTGAGTGGCGCTGTTCGTCGCTCCCGCTTCTTGGCGGGACCGGAGCAGCTCGTCGATTCATTCATTCGAAAAAGGAGAAAAGGGATGCGGAGATTCTCCCTGGTTTGTTGTCTGGTTTTGGTTGGCATTCTTGTTTGCGGGTGCAGCGGTAGGTTCACCTATGAGGAGTTTCTTCGGGAGGATGTGGACCTGTCGGCGGTGACCCGTATTGCCGTACTGCCCTTTAGAAACTATACCAAAGAAGAGTTTGTCCAGGAACGGGTCCGCAATGTCGCGATCACCCAGCTTCTGGCCCTGGGGGTTGCCGACGTGGTCGATCGCGGGATTGTCGATAGTGTCATGGCCGAAGAGGTGATTGATCCGAATTCCTCGGTAGATCTTGTCAACCTCAAGCGTCTCGGCCAGCGTTTAAACGTCCAGGCCTTTCTGCTCGGCTCCATCGACTTGATCGACAACAGGCAGGGAGCTTCGACTGCTTACCCGCAGTTGGCGGTCACCCTGCGGCTTGTTGATGCCCAGGCTTCGCTGGTGATCTGGCAGAGCAGCGGCCGCTGGACCTCTGAGACGGTTGCCGGTAGGATATTCGGCTCAGCACCGACCGACAGCTTTCATATCACCTTGAAATTGTTGGGCAAGATGCTGAAAAGTCTTGGCAATAAATAACTGGAATGATTGAGGGATTTGTGATATTATGATTTGTTCTAAAAGGGGTTAGCATTGTACAGCGTGTAGCCGGCAGCTTGGGGGCGGTCATTATGGCCGATGCTGTAACGGGGGTAGGGAAAATGTTGTCCAGATATCTAATGTGTGCCGGGATGCTGGTCTGGCTGGCGATAGCGTCGCCCGTTGGAGCTTTGACCCTGGCGGTTTTCCCCATCGAAGACTTGAGCCAGGGGCAGAACGGAGTGAGCCATGAGTTGACCAGCTATCTGGCTTGGGACATGGACCACAAGGGCTTCGATGTTCTCGCGCCGGAGGCGATCATTTCCTTTATGGCCAGAAACCGGGTCCGCTGGCTCGGCTTTCTTGACACCCGCCACATCCTGCTTGCCAGGGAAGAGCTTGGCGCAGACCTTGTCCTCTTCGGCACCATGTCTCTTCGTCAACAAAAACTCTCACCGTCAATGGGTCTTACTCTCTATCTGGTCAGGACCACTGATGCGCGCACTGTCTGGACCGGCACCGGCGGCTTGAGTCAACAGGATATCGTTAAACTCCTGGGTATCGGTGAGCCGGAAAATGGCGAGGGGTTGTTGCCGATGCTCGCCCAGAATGTCCTGGGAGAGTGGCCCGAAGAGCTTGCCTTTACCGATAAGGAGCAGCATGCCCTGGAAATTGAAGGCATCGAGCTCTCTCCCTCCCACGTTCGCCGTGGCGACAAAGTGGTCTGCCGGGTGGATTTGCGTAAAAACTGGGCGGAAGAAGACCGGCCGAGGGTTTACTTCAAGGCCGCCGGGCGGGTTTATCTGGCTGAGCAGTCAGATGATGGGGCTTCATACACCGGCGAATGGGAGGTTGCGGACAAGGACGGTCGTTATCCGGTCACTCTGGTGATCAACTGGGTTTCAGGGCATAAGAAGGTCGCCTTTCTTGGCGCTTACAGTGTAGACACGACACCGCCGAAGCTTGTCCTTGACCTCAAGGGGGTCAGGCTGGAAGGGACGGTCGCTTTTCGTGATCAGGTGATCATCATTCCGCGCATGCTGCGCCGGGAACCCGTGGCGAGATGGAAGCTTACGGTGGAAGACGAGGCGGGGGAAGAGCAGACCAGTTACAACGGCTATGGGCAAATGCCGAAACGTTTTGTCTGGGACGGGAGGGGGAAAAACGGTTTTCCGGCCGCCGAAGGGGTTTATCGGATCAGCCTGCAGGTCTGGGACCGGGCCGATAATATGGCGGTCTCCTCGGAGCCGGTCGCAGTGGCCAGGACTCCCCCGGCCATGGTGCTTGAGGCGAAAAACAGCGGACGGGATATGATTGTTGACCTGGACCACGAAGGCAAGGTCCCCCTGGCCTTCTGGCGGATGGAGATGCGCACTTCCTCCGGCGAGACGATCAAAGTTGCCGAGGGAGATCAGCTCCCGGTGAGGATGGATCTGCAGCTTCCGGGCAAGACGATCAAGGTTGCGGACACCCTTTTCCCAACTGCCGGAAAGACGAGCAAGGTGATCAAGGTTGCGGAACGTTTGGTCCCCCCGGAAGCCAAGAGCAATATTGTCAAGGTTGCCGAAGCGGACCCGCTGATTATTGATGTGGCGAATCCGGAGGACAAGGACACCCGGAAAGTTGAATGTACTATTGTCCTGCGGGATATTCTCGGCAACGAAACCAAGCGAAAAATATCAGATCTCGAATCGCTGGCCGTTGAACAGGAAGTGCAAAGCGAGGAGAATCTTCCGAGGCCGGTCTGGGATGAAGAGTTTTAACTGCGTATGAAAAAAGTCCGGCAAAGCATATCTGTTTTCCTGAATGTTGTCGTATTGACAGCCTTGACCTCATCGTGCTCCTTTAGGGAACCACCGGTCCTGATGAAGATGGCGCCCCTGCCTGATGACGGCTTGATCTGTCGGGTTGCGGTTCTTCCTTTTGCCAACGAAGCGAGCTATTCCCAGGCCGATAATATTTTTGGCCGTGTATTTGTTTCCGAGTTGATCAATACCGGCTTTCTTCTTTCCCAGGAAGGGGATGTCCGCAAGATTCTCAAGCAGATGATGGTCATCCCGGGCTTGATGCCCAGTGTGGAGCAACTCCGGGCCATTGCCGATCGCCTGGGCGTTCAGGTTATCGTTATCGGCTCGGTGGTCGAAATGCGGGACAAAGACCGTTATGGTCAGAAGCTAGATCCCTCCGCCGCTGTGATCCTCAGGATTATCGAAGCCGATTCCGGGCGGACCCTTTGGACCACTTACGCACGCCGGGAGGGCAAAGAGTACAGAAAGGTAATGCATTTTGGCCTGATCAACTCGGTTACTGCCCTTTCAGAGAAAATGGCGGCAGAAATCATTGAAACTTGGTTCGAGGGAGGAGTGAAGAAATGCGCGGAGTGACCGGGAAAATTCTGCTGTTTGGGCTGGCTGCTCTCATGCTTTCCGTTGGTGATGCGTACGCCTGGGGCAGTGACAAGATGGTTATTGTGAATGACCGGGAATATACGATTGATGACTTTCAGCATTGGTGGCTGTACTGGAACAACAATAAACCCGCGCCATTGCCGCAATCCCCTGAGGGTTTTGTAGATTTTCACCTGCTGGCCCAACAGGGCGAGGAGATGGAGTATTTTCGGCGGCCCGACTTTATCCGGAAGGTCGAAATTTTTTTGAAATTCAGGACGATGATGCTTCTCAAGAGTGAGGAAGTCGATGCGAAGATTTCCGTCTCTGACGATGATATCGAAAAATACTATCGGGAGGCATACACACCCATCTGGCTTCTGCAGATCCAGACTTACGACGATATGGAAAAGGCGAGGTTGGCATATGAAAAAATGCTCCCCTACAAGGGCCAGCCGGCCGGTCGACTTGTCTTTGCCGACCTGCAGGGCCTAGGCAGTGAAGCGGGTGGGCCGCTTGCTCATGAGGAGTCGAAGGTGACTCCCGATGCCCTCAGCGCCAACAAAATGGTCAACTGGCTCGAGGTAGTGCGACGAACGGAGGTTGGCGCTGTTGCAGAGCCTTTTACATTTCCCGATCAGCCTGGAAAGTTTGTTTTGTTGCGGGTCGACGGTGTGGAGCAGCCGGCGGAGAGCGACCTGATCCATAGAAAGGAAAGTATCAGGAGCAAGATTGTCAAGCGGGAGAGGGGGCGTCTGACTTATGAGCTCATCGAGAGATTGAAAAAGAAGTATGAGGTGGAGGTCGATGATAAACTTCTCGTAGAAATTGTTCCCGACCAGGAATACCCCGCCGATTTTCTCGACCGCCCGGTCATTACTATGCAGGGCATGGAAATTTCGGTCGGCCTGTATCTGCAGAATTTGCGCAATGAAATAAAGTCCCGACCGGGGCTCAGCCTAGAGCAGGTCAAGAAGATTACAGAGGATGGGATTGTTTCCCAGACCTTAATAACCAAGGAATCTATAAAACGTGGCTACGAAAAGGAGCCTCCTCTGAAATGGGGGTATGAATTTTACCGACAGAACCATCTGCGGGCGCAGGTAGAGAAGGGTCTTCAGGAAAAGATCGAGATCACCGAGGATGATATTCTTGAATATTACCGTCAGAATGGTGCCGCTTTTAATGACGCCGAGATGATTACTTACGCGATTATCGAGGACGAAAAAGAGATTATTGACAAAATCTGGAGCGGTGTTTTGACCGGCGCTGATTTTTTTGACCTCGGGAAGAAATATGACAAAGAGGAGCGCATTGTCAGCGGAGAACGTGATAAGATGGTGCCAGTTCTCGGGGTGGCTGCCGACAGGTTGGTGAAAGGGGAGGTTGCAGCCCCGGTGCAAACCGATCTGGGTTACGCGCTGATCAAATTGCTCGACCGAAAAACTGGAAACAAGAAAACGTTTGACCAGGTCCGGGACCAGGTTGTGGAGATGGTCCGGAAAGTCAAGTTTGACGAGGCGAAAAGAGAGTATCTGCAAAAACTGAGATCGCTTTCTAACATTAAAGTTGATTATAAAGTCTGGAAAAAAATCGTTGAAGAGTCGGAGAATGAAAGCAAAAAGTAAACGGATCATATTGGTTCTCATTCTGCTGGCGCTTGCGGCCGGATGCGGCACCACAGCCCAACCGGGAAAAAAGGCCCGGAAACACTGCTTTGACTGCCATCCAGAGCTTGCGGTGAAATACAAGCAGGGCGTTGTCCATGCGCCTGTTGCCCAGGATGACTGCAGGGCGTGTCATCAGCCGCACGGAATGATAGGCGGGCTGTATCTGCGTCAGGATCCGCCGCGCCAGTGCTTCGAGTGCCATCAAAACAAGATTGCCGAGATCAGCAAGAAGTTTATCCATGAGCCGGTCGCGAAGGGGAAGTGCACGACCTGTCATGAGGTCCACAACAGTCCCAATGCGAGACTCCTGAAAGGCAACGGTTTCGAGCTCTGTTACCAGTGCCATGAGCGCAGCGGTTTTGAGAGAAAGGTCGTGCATGCTCCGCTGGCAAATGGCTGTTTTGTCTGCCATACTTCTCATGCCTCCGACAATCAGGCGTTGCTGAAGGATGAGCATGTCGCGCTTTGTGTTTCCTGTCATGACCCTGCCAAAGAGACTTTCAAGACGGCCCATTTCAATTTCCCGGTTACCAGTGAGTGCGGTCTGTGTCATACCCCTCACAGCTCCGACAGCAAAGGGTTGCTGAAGGCCTTTGTGCATAGTCCCGTGGTTGCCGGGCAATGTGGATCTTGCCACCAGAGCGATGCGGGCGTGATGAAGGCTAAAGGCGCAGCAGATTCACTCTGTTCCGCATGCCACACTCAGGCTGTTGGTCCGGGTCTTCTCCTCCACGCGCCGTATGCTGAAGGTGCCTGTTCAAGTTGTCATGCGGTCCACGCGAGCGACCAGCCGGCCATGTTAAATTCTTATCAGGGGGTGGTATGCTCCGCCTGTCACGAACAGACAAAGAGGGCGGATGATGACAAAAACTCAAGCGCCCACCTTCCTTTCAAAAAAGGAGAGTGCCTTTCCTGTCATTTTGGACATGGCTCGATCACGAAGCCGCTGCTGATCGCGCCGGGGAAGACTCTTTGTGTAGAATGCCATGACCGGAAGCTGTATGGAGGCGGCAAGAATGCGCACCAACCCGCCGCCGCGGGCGAGTGTCTTGGGTGTCATTTCCCGCATGAGGCAAAGGAAAAAGGGCTGCTGCGGGTCAAGGAAGAACCGCTCTGTTTTACTTGCCATGCCCCGGTTGCCGAAGAAAAGGGGATGTTCAGCCTGCATCGGCCTTTTAACGAAGGAAAGTGTACGGGATGCCACACACCGCATCAGGCTGAAGGGGGATCATTGTTGAAGGCCCCTCAGGAGAACGGAAGGTTGTGTCTCCTCTGCCACAAGGAAAAAGAGGCGGAGATGGCCGAGGAGAAGAGGCATGCTCCTTTTGCCGAAGGGGGCTGCGTCGAGTGTCATGCGCCTCATGCCGGTGATTTCCCGTTGAATTTCAAGCAGAAAAATGGCGAATTGTGCCTGAAATGCCATGATGCCATTGGGGCGAAGATTGCGGCCGACAAGGTGCGGCATGCTCCTGTTGCCGCGCTGGATTGCACTGCCTGCCATCAAGGGCATGGATCGGTGAACCAGGCCAATCTTGGCAAGAAGGTCCCTCTTCTGTGCCTCTCCTGCCACAAGCAGGTCGCCCAGTACTGGGAGGACGGGGTTGCCCATGAGCCGGCCCGGCAGGATTGCGGCAAATGCCATGATCCTCACGGATCGCAGTTCTCCTTTTTGCTGGTCAAGGAGGGCGGTAAGGTTTGTGGAAGCTGTCATCAGGTGAATGAGACTTTTATGGCTGCGCACCAGAATATCAAACCTGCAGCGGATTCCTGCCTGAACTGTCACGATCCGCATGGAGGGCTTGACAAAGCGCTGCTTTTTCCAGAAGCACACACGCCTTTTAAAGAGGGGAAATGCACGCCCTGTCATTCCGGGAGGGCTGGGAAATGAAGAAAATGATGGTTTTGCCGTTCTCGGTGCTGTTGGTAATGGTTGCGGTTGTGCCCGCTTTTGCCGGGGTGGTCTGTTTCAAATGTCATGCGGAAAAGGCTTTTACCGGGGCGGTGGTTCACAGCCCGGTTGCCGAGGGGGAGTGCACAATCTGCCACAATCCCCATGTCGCAAGGTTCAAAGGGCTTCTGCATCGTGAAGTTGCCGCAATGTGCTATACCTGCCATGACCCCATCGTTAATGAACACGACGACAGCCTGATCCACAGGCCGGTGCGGCTGGGAGATTGTCTGGCCTGTCACAACCCTCATGCCGCAAAGGGAAAAGGGCTGCTTAAGGAGGAACAGCAAGGCGCCGGCTGTTTCAATTGCCACAAGGATCTGACCAGGGAGTATAAGGTCTCTCACGCTCCCTATGCCAAGGGAGAGTGTTCTGCCTGTCATCTGCCTCACCAGGCGGAGCAGATTCAGCTGTTGAAGAGTGAGCCGGAAAAGCTCTGCCGGTCATGTCACAAGGGGGAACTGCCCCGGGGGCACCAGGGGTTTCCCGGCAAACCGGCGGCGTGTCTGACTTGTCATAACCCGCATGGCAGCAGTCGGGCCGGGATGATGCGGGAAGTGTTCCATGCGCCGTTTGCCGAAGGATGCGGGGACTGTCATGAAGGAGGCGGCAAGGTCGGGATCGACAAATGCCTTGAGTGCCATGAAGAGGTGCGGAACCAGGTCAAAAACACGCATAGTCATTTGACCGGGAAAAAGGGAAACAGTTGTATCAACTGTCATTCACCCCATGCTGCTGATAACACAAAACTTTTCCGGAACCGCCAGATTCAGGTCTGCCGAACTTGTCATCAGGACACCTTCGCCAGCTATGTTGACAAGCTGCACAGTCATCCGGATACCGGCACCTGCGGCGACTGTCATGAAGTCCACGGCTCGGTCAATCTTGCCATGCTTAAAGGAAACGGCAATCAGGTCTGCAGCAGATGTCATGAAACCCAGGGACAATTCACTCATCCGGTCGGAGAGACGGTTCTTGATCCGAGGACGGGCCTGGCGATGACCTGTGTGAATTGCCACTATCCCCATGGCACCGATTTTCAGTTCAACCTGAAATTAGACGGGTCCAAGGACCTTTGCATCCAGTGTCACAGAGGGTACTGATATGACTCAGGGAAAATCCATTTTTTACGATCAAGGCACCGGGTTTAAGGCTCGCTGCAGAACTCTTGTTCGCACGAGCCTGCTGTGCATCCTGCTTTTGCTGGGGGTTGGAGTTCTGCCGGCCGGGGCCGCTAGCCCATGGAAATGGCAGTTCGGCCTGAAAACATCCATTCCTGACATGCCGGTAAAATTCCCCACCGGAATGTTTGTTGATCAGGAGCGGGAACGCTATTATGTGGCTGATGCCGAAACGGGTAGCCTGCACTCGTATGATAAAAACGGAAAATATCTCAACTCTTTCAAGCCGGGTAACAACCTGAACCAGCCTTTTTCTCTGGTTCGTGATGCCCAGGACATGTTGTGGGTCGTGGAAAAAGGGCGGAACACCCTGACGAAAATTGATCTCAAGGGGAAAAAGCTTGAGCCGAAATCCCTTAAAGCAGACGGTCGGGACATCTATCCGGACAGAATCCTCCTTCATGATGGATCATTTTATATTCTTGATAAATTGTCCGGCGACATTGTCGTCTTCGATTCCTCCCTTAAGAGTGGCCGGGTGTTTGCCTGTAGTGATTGCAGCGGTGGATTTATCGACTTTGCCATTAAGTCCGGTCAGGTCTGGGGATTGGCACGGAGCGAAAAAGCTGTGTACCGATTCAGCGACGCAGGCGTGCCGGCGGGGAAAATAAAACTTGACGGCGACCTTGCCTTTCCCTACGCGATTGAGATAGGGGCAGCGAATCTGCTCTATGTTCTTGACCGGCATGATGGTTCCATCGCTGTTTTTGACCAATCCGGAGTGTTCAAGTACCGTTTTCTGGAGCGGGGCCATACCCGCGGTAAACTTTATTACCCCGAAGACATCCTTTTTGATCCGTGGGGAAGACTTTGCATTGTTGATGCCGGCAATGGCAGGGTTGAGGTGTTCGGTCGGTAAGGGGGAAGGCTTATGCGGTATAAAGCTGTAGTGTTTGCGATTCTGGTTCTGTTCTTTTTGGCCGGACAGGGTTCCGGCTGGTGCAGGACCAACGACATGAAACAGCTTTGCGCCAACTGTCACACCATGCACAACAGCGCGGGGGGCCTGGAAGTCACACCCGGGGGGATTGGTGTCCAGAATTACCTGCTGAACAGCACCTGTTACGGTTGTCATTCCGGGACCAACACTGCAGGGTCGATGCCCTATGTAACAAATGTCGCCGGCGAACCGAACTACGGCACGACCGGAACCAGCGCTGCCGGGGTCGTTAACGGCACTCTGGCTGGAGGTTCGTTTTACTGGGTTTCTCAGGGGGATAACGGCAAGGGGCACAATGTTGAAGGGTTAGAAATAGTGGCGCAAGGTCCAAGAACTCCTCCCGGCGGAAGCAAGGTGTTCGATAACACCTCGCCTTCTACCGCCCTGACCTGCGCGGGTACGAATGGGTGCCATGGCAACCTGGCGGTTGCCGGGCAGATTCCCGCCATGTACCGTACCCATCACGCGAACCCTGCTCTGCCTGTCGACGGTGCATCGGTTGCCAGCAGTTATCGTTTTTTGAACGGGATCGTGGGTCTTGAGGATCTTGACTATGAATTCACCGTCAGCAGCGCCGCCGATAACCACAACCAGTACAGAGGTTCTGCCCGGTCAGCGGACAATGATCTGGACACCTCCTCCATCAGCCATCTTTGCGCTGTTTGCCACGGATTTTTCCATAACGGCGGCGGAAATAACGGGGTCGGTGATCCAGGATTTGTCTCTCCGTGGATCAGGCATCCGGTTGACTATGATATGAACGATGCGGTTGGCGCGGAATATCAGGACTACGGCGGTGCCGGCAACCAGTATCTGGTGGAAACACCCGTCGCCAGTGATGATTTGACGGGTGGCGCGAAATCGACTGTGCTTAAATCTCCCGGTGACGCCATCATTACCTGTATTACATGTCACCGAGCCCATGGCAGCCGATTTGACAGCAGTCTCAGATGGGATTATAAAAGCTGGCCCGCCAGTGGCTATAACGGCTGCGGGGACTGTCATACCTTCAAAGATTGAGCAACTCGCCTCAACTTATAATTGTCCGGGGCGGCCAACACTTGCGATGCCTCAGCCAAGTGGCGCCGACCATCGGCGGCAACGCCGCCTCTTCCCTAGTAGGAGCGGCCTCCCGGCCGCGAACACAGGGCGGCAATTGCCATCCAATGCATTCGCGGCCGGGAGGCCGCTCCCACAGGAGGCCGCTCCTACAACTTAGCAGGTCCGGTAAAGTCCGGGCGGCGACTTGATTTTTTTAATTATTTTCCCGCCGTTCCGTTCTGGACTTGCGACTTCTTCTTCTGCTAAAATTAGCTTTGCTCAGTGGCAATCTTCCGGGCCCTGGCCGAATAACTGTTCCCAGACCTGGGGTTATTGCGGTTTGCCCCCTGATTACCCTTTACGTTCCGCTAATGAGATCGGCCGGGGAGATCGGGAGAATCGTCTTGGTCAGGGCTGTTTTTCCCTGACCCAAACATAGAGAGGGGAGTTATGAAAGCTTTTTCCGACGGGACACGTAAACCCAATTGGTTGTCTTTTATCAGCACCGCTTTGGTTTGTTTATTTACAGCATTTCTTTTGCCCGGGTGCCTGACCGGGACCGGGCCCGCTCTAAGACAGGTTTGTCCTGAAATGCCCCCCGTACCGGATGGCGGCAGAGTCTCCGTCTTCTTGAATCTTGAACGGCATGAAGTTCCGCGGGTCACGGCGACCGTCGCGGCAGTAGAAATCCTCGAAGGTGAAAACTGGGTGCCCATTTCCGAGCCGGCTATCACTCTGGATTCGGAAACCATCGGCAAGGGGCAGGTTTTTTTGGGGAGTAGAGTGATTACGGCCAGCCGATATGAGCGAATGCGACTGGTGATTTCGGATGCGGGGAAGGTTGATGGCGAGGGAAGGCATGGTTTACCGCTTGACCGGGGGGAGATTGAAATCAAACTGCCGGATCCACTGGAGCTTGCTCCCCATGCCAGCGAGGTGATTCTGCTTAATTGGGATGTTGATGCTGCCTTTCAGGCCGAAAGCACGCAACCGTTGGTTTTCAGAGCAGGTTCTTTCTTGGTCGCCGGAGTGGCGTCGAACAAGGTATACGTATCCTGCCCCGATATCGACACTGTATATGTGGTCAGGGCAGACAAGAACTGGGTCCAGGGGGCGATCGCGGTTCAAGGCAGGCCGACCTATGTTGTTGCGGATGCGACGAATAAGAAGTTGTTTGTCCTGGCGTCCGCTGAGGCCACGATCAAGGTTTATGATCTTGTTAGTCTGGAGTTGTCGGAAGAGATCCGGATTCCCATGACGAGAGATCCGATTTATATGATCATGGCGCCCGATTATCTGAGTTCATTCATTCTCGATGGCATGGGGAATCTGGTGAAAGTGGATGTCAAGAGCGGACAGATGCTTGCCCGCATGAAAGTGGGGCGGAAACCTGTGTTTGCTCTCTATCTTGGCAGCCAGGAGAGACTGGCTGTTTCTTCAACCCTGGACAGGACCCTCTATTTCCTTGATCCGGAAACCCTCGATGTGATGGAAAAAATTGTTGTCTCCGGAACGCCGAACAGTTTGCTGGAGTGGGAAAACTACCTGTATATTGCAGAAACAGAGACCAGCAGTGTTTCTCTTTATGATCTGAATGAGCGGAAGATGGTCAAGAGTTTTCCTTTGGGCTATTCACCCTCCCGGTTCGTCAGTAGTGGAAATAACATATATTTAACAGATGAGATGGATATGTCGGTAACAGTCATGAAGGGTGGTCAAATCAATGCCAACAAGGTGATTTCTGTTTCAGGTGTGACTGGAGAGATGGTTGTTGCCGAATATCAACGTTTGTTGTATGTCGGAACTGGTGAATGTGATGGGAGCCTTGCAATCGTTGATCTCACTTCAAACCGTCTGATCGGCAAGGTAGAAGTCGGCGCAAAACCCTTGGGGGTGGTGGTAATTCAGTAGTCCGCCGATTAGAACCGATGGCCGATGCCCCCGTCGGTGGTATGACAGGTGGCCGCGCAGTACCGGTTTCCCTGGACATCGTCCGCAGCTTCTCCGTTACTGTTGTCGGTGTAGTAGATCTTGGTGATTAAGGAGCTGTTGAACAGAAATGTCCGTGATCTTCTGCCGACATCCGTTCCGGCATTGTTGACATTCCCTCGGTAGTTTGCACCATGGATGCTGCTTTCGAGTGACGCATCCCCGACTCCTCCATGGCAGGCGACACAGCCGAGGGCGTTGGCGGGATATTGATGCGGGCCGTAGTCGTGGTCGCGATTAGGTGGATAACCCAGGGCCGCGTTTTCCGAAACCCAATTAGATGCTCCCCCGTTTGTAGGGGATACATTATGGCATGTTTCACAGAGATTGTCCGGGGAGGCGCCTGAGATAACCTCTCTTAAAAGGTAAATGTTTGCTGACCCATGTGGGCCGACCGGTTCGAGGGTGGTCTCGCCGGCATGACAGTCGGAGCAGTACATCTGGGTGTCCGCGGTTTGCCAGGGCGCTTTCATTGCGGTTGCGGCGTTATTCACGAGGAAGGTGTTTTTCCAGGCGGAGGTGGTGACGGGATGGGTCGCCGCAAAGTTCGGATTGAATTGCCGACCGATATCGGCAAGCCCTTCAGTAACGAATTGCCCGCCATGGCACTTCAGGCAGATCTGGTATTCCAGGGTGGCGGGATCGACGGGGGTCAAGGAAGTGGGGTTGTTGATTGATTCCCCGCCCTCTGTCGGCGCTGCCGGATTGATCCAAACCGGGTCGGTTCCGCTTACCCCGGCAAGCGCTCCCGATACTGCGTTACCATCAACTGCTTCGCTGTGGGTAACGCGAGTCGCTTCATGGGAGTCATGGCAATCCACGCAGAGCACGGTGGTGATTGTCGAAGCGGGATCATGAGAATAGCCTTTGGAAATCTGCTGAACGATATTGTCGGCGCCGTTGGATTGGGTGCTGTCGTGACAGAAATTGCATAAGGCGTTGCCGGTCAGGGTGTCGAAGAGCAGGGAGCCGAAGGGGGCAGTAGGGGTGCCGCCGACACTGGCATGCTGTTCGTGACAATTGCCGCAGTTGCCTGCAGCGTAGCCAGCCAGCCGCAAAACTCCCTTGCCGACGGTGTTGTATCCGCCATGGCCGGACAACAGGCTGTAATTGCCCAGCCGGCCTTCGGCCGCCCGGCTGTTAACAGGCGTGAAAAAAATCAGGGCGGCAGCCAACGCAATAGCGGAAAATCTCAGTATCTTGTTGGATGTATACATCACACAGCCCCCCTAAGTACTGAAAACAAAAAAGACGAAGTGTGTTTTCAGAATTGATTCAGCGCCATTTTTTGAAGTCTGCGAGACAACTAAACGTAAAAATTGTACAACGAAAACCCTTGAATTGTCAAGGATTATGCCTGGACGGATAAGGGACCGGTGCCATTGTGGTGGCACCGTTATCAGCAATATGTTATACTCTCATCCTTGTCCGTATTGCGGCATAATGAAGTCCTTGAGTCAAACTTGATAACAGGACTTTTCAGATTTTGAACTCACTTTAAGGAGAGCGATCGTGAAAAACAGTATTTTAATCTTGATTCTGTCATTGTTGCTGATGGTAGCAGCAGGCTGTAAAAACAACGTGGAAAAATCTGCCACCGAAGGCGCGAAGCCGCAGGTGGTCAAGTCTGAAGCCGGTATTTCCGGAAAAGTTACCGAGACCATGGATGCTTCCGGATATACCTACGTGGAAATTGATACCGGGACCGAGAAAATCTGGGCTGCCGGTCCAAAAACTGTGGTGAAGGTTGGAGACGAGGTCTTTGTCCCTGAAGGTTCCCCGATCAACGGTTTTGAAAGCAAGACTCTCAATCGGACCTTTGACAGTATAATTTTTGCCACCTCAATCATGGTCGGTGGGGCGGATCAGCCATTTGATAGTGCTAATCAGCAGGGCGCACCGGCTAACAAGCCAACAGCAGCAGCTGCAGTCGTAACCGATTTCAGTGATGTGACAAGAGCTGAAGGTGGGAAGACAGTCGAAGAAGTCTTTGCCGGAAGGGTTGATTTGAATGGCAAGGAAATTGTGTTAAGAGGAAAAGTTGTTAAATTTATGAGCGGGATCATGGGCAAGAACTGGCTCCATGTCAAGGATGGGACCGGAGCGCAAGGTACTGACGACCTCGTGGTAACGACCATGGCAACCGTCAGTGTTGGCGATAAGGTTCTCGCTAAAGGAGTGGTTGCGGCCGATAAGGATTTTGGTTCCGGTTACCGTTATGATGTGATCGTGGAAGACGCTGAAGTTACCGTAGAGTAAGTTCTAGAGTAAGTTCTTTTATATGCTATCGATAGGCCCCTGCCGTGTTATTTCGGCCGGGGCCTTTTTGTTTGGCGCTATGACGAGTGAGAGCGGGCGGTAAAAATAAATTCTTTCTTGCCCGTAAAATGGTGTGGTATAATCCTTCATTGCAAACTTGATGACATGGGAAAGAGTGAGTTGTTTCAACAACCGGGAGATGGAATTGATCGAGAGGTTTCTTCCGAGACTCTGTATTTATCCATCATAGTGTCTTCATGTCAATGTTGCTTGTTTAACGCCGATGCGTATAACAGGCTTTTTGAGGATCTGTAAAGTTCTAATGGCACTGTATTAGCATGGCAGGGAGAAAAATGGACAGAAAATTCTTCGGTTGGGCGATCATTATTGCCCTGGCTTTTGGGCTAATCGGTTACGCTTCAGCGGAGTATTCAGAGTCCGATAAGGAAGGGTCAAAATGTATTTCCTGCCATGACGATATCTGGCAAGATGCTATCGGCAAGAGATTCATCCATCTCCCTTTCAGTGAGAAACAGTGTGAAAAATGCCACGCTGCAGATGCCAGGCTTGACAATAACATTGATCGTAAAATCGAAAGTCCGGATATTAAATGGCTGAGTAGAAATCGCACGCCTGCAAAGACCCACTGGTTTGATCTTGAGGCCAGCACAAAGGGGGACTTGATTCATCTGGAGGCAAGATCTGGACAAAAGGGTGTTGTAACCAAAGAGGTTTCCGTGCCTTCCCTTGAGGAACTGGATCAGGTTACGAGTAGCAGCCAGAATCCACCGGTCATTACTAATGTTAAGGTTTTGGAAGTGAGTAAAGGCATATTCCTGTCGGCGACTGTTGGCTGGGAGACGGATAAACCAGCCAGTTCCAAGGTTTTGTACGGATTAAACGATTTAAGCCAGCAGTCTCCTCTTGATCGCCAGTTTGCCAGGGTTCATGAGGTTTCACTGACTGGTATCAAGGCGAATCGGGATTATAAATTCGCGGTTGTTTCCGAAGATATGTCAGGTAACCGATCCGAATCGAAGACCTTTGCTTTTTCCACAGATAAGACATTCTCCGATCGAGACATTATGGCCGAAAGTGATGCTCAAAGTGGCGGGGAAATGGAGATATCAGGTGAATTATTCAGAAATGGCAATGGTTATTCCTTGAAAGTCACGGTCAACCGGGCGGCAATGGTTGCGATTGGTCTTAAAACCAGAAAATACAGTCAATCTGCTGCTCGACGGAAAGAAGGGCCTGAAGTTGTCAAGCATGTGATCACCAACAGTGAGGCTGTAACTACTATAAGTATCTGTTATTCCTGCCATGCGGATTACAAAAAAATTCTCTCCCACCCGATCAATGTCTATCCGAAAAGGGGGATGAAGATCCCGCCCGAGTATCCGACTTTGTCCGATGGGAGGATTACATGCATGTCGTGTCATGCCACCCATGCTTCAAATCTTCAATTTAGAATGCTGAAACCTCATAAAAAGGATCTTTGTTTAGGATGCCATGCTGACATGGTGTGAGCTCTAATCTTGTTGACATCCTCTTTTGCCGGAGGGTAAATGTAGCCTGTCAATTTGCAAAAGGAAGCTGACTGTGAAGAGGGTCGGTTTCAGAACAAGCGTATTTTAAGGGAGATACGATGAAGCATAAAAGAAAAAAGCTGAATCTCCAGGTCAAGAAAAAGTTTCAGATATGGCTGTTGAAGCGAATACTGGCGACTGTCGTGGTAAGCTCTGTCGTGGCCGCGTTGATCCTTTATTTCTACGCGCAGCAGGAGGTTGGTGCTTCATTCTATGAGGCCCATATAAAAATCAGAAAGGTCAGTGATCTGTTGATTCCTGTTATTCTGGCCGGTTCCTTTGTCAGTCTGATCAGCGGTACGCTTCTCGCTCTATTTCTCCCCCAGAAAGTTGCCGGTCCGGTTTTTCGGATGGAACAGGATCTGAAGGAGATTCAGGAGGGGAATTTCAATAAGGTCATAAGACTGCGTGATGGCGATCCGTTGCAGGGGCTGGCGGAAACCATTAATCAGACGTTTGCTGTGGTTCGGGAAAAATTGAAAAGTGGCGGTGCCTGAAAGGCATCTAAGACTTCTGTGCACACAAAAAAGCCCGGTTCGTATGAGCCGGGCTTTTTTTATATTCTCTGGCTCCCCCGGACGGATTCGAACCGCCGACAAGGTGGTTAACAGCCACCTGCTCTACCGACTGAGCTACAGGGGAACACGAAAACGGTAAAAAACTATAGAATCACGTAGTACATTTTCTGAAACGGATGATGAATCAATTCCGCTATTTGACATGATTTCGCAAAGAGATCAATCAAATCAGAAAAAAGCTTATATCATTTTTCAAAATGGCCGTCAAGAATTAACCTGGCCGAAATATAATGCCATTTTTACTTGACGGAAAATGCCGTCGGGTGTATCTGTTTGCTTCTTTTTCAAAGGCCGCTTTTTATATGGCTTTTTCCTTGTGAGTCGGGGCGTAGCGCAGCCTGGTTAGCGCGCCTGCCTTGGGAGCAGGAGGCCGCAGGTTCGAATCCTGCCGCCCCGACCAATTCTTTTCGTATCTCTTTTAATTCACAATTGATTTTCTGAATAGAGCCATGGGGCGAAACGCCCTCAGGCATTCTGAATTGGATGAATCTGGTGCCGTATGGTTTGTCCAGCAGCCCTGCCTGTTCTCTGGCCTCCTGTTAATTTCAACATCAGCTTGTCTCGGCTCAGGTGTCTCTATCCGGGTTGCTGTCCGCCATCGTGGGTTACATACCAGTTGTAATTTGCGAGGTATATTTCCGCCATGGTCATAAAGGTGGTGATGATCAGCGGACCGTAGATGATTCCGAGAAAGCCGAAAAGTTTCAGCCCGCCGAGAATGGAAAGAAACACCAGCAGGGTATGCATTTTAACCCTTTTGCCGACAAGCTGTGGTTTTAGAATGTACTCAACGGAAAAGGAGAGGGTTGCATAGAAGAGCAGCATGGCCAGGCCTTGTTCAAGATGCCCCTGCAGCATCAGCAGGAATGCTGCAGGAATCAGGACCAGGCCTATTCCGAAAATCGGCAGGAAGGCGAGAATCAGCATGATGCCTCCCCACAGAATAGGCGCTCCGAGATTAAACACTACAAAGGCCAGAGCGCCAAGGGCTCCCTGGATCAGGCCGCATATTCCGTTGCCGATCAGGACAGCGCCGGCGATCTTTTTGAATTTCTGGATCAGTTGCCGCTCCTGGTTGTCGGGCAAAGGGGAGAGACTGAGGAGGTAGGTAATCAGTTTTTCGTGATCTTTCAAGAGGAAGAAAATCGTGATGATCATGATGAAAAAATTAAAGACAACAAGCATGGCATTGGCTGCCCAGGACTTGGCCTGATTGAATAAAAACAGGCCGGTTCTGCCTGAGAATTCGCTGAGGGTCTTGCCTACCTTATCCGGTTCCAGAATAATACCGTAGCCGGTCAGGATATCCTGAATGCGGAGCATAAGGCTGCTCTCAAATATCAGTTCCTTGATCTTGAGGCTGATATTGGTGCCTTTGCTCAGGTGGTAAAGGTCAAGAGCTTCTTTAGAGAGCGCCACGACGAAAAACAACAAGGGGATAAAAACGATCAGGATCACCAGCAGGCAGGTAACCATCGACGAAAATGAGTCGGAAAATTTTTTGTTGATAAATTGATAAACGGGCTGAAAAATACCGGCCAGAATGAATGAAAGGATCAGTATTGAAATAAAGGGCCACAGCAGGCGTGCAACCAGAAGCATTGAAAGCAGGAAGAGCAGGAGGAAGTATTTGAGCACCATCTGGGTAGGTTTCTGGGTTTCCACGGCAATACCTGTAGAAAGGGAACTTAAGAAAATATTGGCAACATGTGATGAAGTGAAGAATTGTTATGATGCAAATTCGTTTCCGTAATGCTTAACCATCAAATCGCGCATCCTGTGAGCCTTCCGGTTTTTTAGCAGACTCCGCAAGACTATTCGGAACGGCGGCAAAAATATTGTTCCAAATGAAACATTAATTAGCTATATTGTCATCATTTTTCAAAGCTATACCTGAGTTGGCGCATATTTGTATAGAGCGGGCATGGGTTTCTCGGCGCAGTGTGTCTGGTGGATTCAGTGAAGTTTAAAGGGGGCCTGAGGTCCTTTTTTCAGATAGCAGGAGATATTTATGAAAGTAAAGAGGGCCAAGGTTCCGGAAGGGGAGCTGAAAATGAAACCTGATGAAAATGCTTTGGGTTTCGGGAAGTATTTTACCGACCACATGCTGACCATGGCGTATGATCGTAAATCAGGATGGGGAGCCCCGGAGGTCAAAGGGTACCAGCCATTCTCGTTGGATCCTGCTGCGATGGCTCTTCATTACGGTCAGGCTATTTTCGAGGGCTTGAAAGCCTACCGGGGTAAAAATGATGAAATATTCCTTTTCAGACCGGAAGATAACCTTCGCCGGATGAACGACTCTGCCACCAGGATGTGCATGCCGACGCTACCGGTCCCTGAAGTGCTTTCGGCCATGAAGTCTCTTCTTGATCTTGATCGAAGCTGGGTGCCGAGTTCGCCCGGAGCAACGCTTTATATCAGGCCGACCATGATCGCAACCGAAGCGGCGCTTGGAGTTCGACCTGCCGGAGAGTATCTTTTCTTTGTCATCATGAGCCCTGTCGGTGCCTATTATCCGGAGGGGTTTAATCCGGTTAAAATCTATGTGACCGAGGATTACGTCCGGGCTGCGCCCGGCGGAGTCGGGCATGTCAAGACCGCCGGCAACTATGCTGCCAGTATCATGGCTGCCCTTGAGGCCAAGAAGAAGGGGTATACTCAGGTCCTGTGGCTAGATGCGATCAAGAGGAGATATATTGAAGAGATCGGGACTTCAAATATATTCTTTTCCATCAACGGTGAACTGGTAACCCCGGCTCTGTCCGGAAGTATTCTTCCCGGGATAACCCGAGATTCAGTAATCCGGCTTGCCGGGGAATGGGGGATCAAGGTTACCGAGAGAGCGGTTGCCATTGATGAGGTCATCGATGCCTTGGCGGATGGTTCGCTGCAGGAGATCTTCGCGAGTGGCACTGCGGCGGTTATTTCGCCGGTTGGCGCATTACATTATCGTGGCCGGGAGTACCCGATAAATGATGAGAAAACCGGCCCTCTGGCCCAGCGATTTTTTGACGAAATCCAGGCGATTCAGTTTGGTGATCGGCCTGATCCTTTTGGCTGGAGAGTGCGCCTGTAATCAGGGTGTAATTTTTTTTACAGGGTGCCTTGATTTTTAAAAAACCCGTCACTATAGTCTCGCTCAACCTGAAACAGGGAGCGTTTTGATCGTCCTGTTTAGACTCTGAACTGCCTTGAAAACTCAGTCTGTCGTGCAAGGCAATCCGGGCCCGTTATTAACGGGTCGGGTTTTCCGGTTCTTCCGGGAAAAGCTCAGGGTTTGTGCAGGCGTTGTTATTTTTATCGGCAGCATTCATAACCGTCCTGTTCATTTCAGACGGGAAATTGTCAGCCTGGAAAGGCATCATTAACTCAAAAATATGGTAAAAGTTGGGAGGTTTGAAAATGAAAATTCGTCCACTTAATGACCGGATTCTGGTTAAAAGACTGGAGGAAGTAACGAAGACATCTGGCGGAATTATCATCCCTGACAGCGCCAAGGAAAAGCCGGCGGAAGGTGAGGTAAAGGCTGTTGGCGCCGGTAAGCTTAACGACAAAGGGGTGCGGGTTCCGGTTGATCTCAAAGTCGGCGACCGTGTTCTTTTCAGTAAATACGGCGGCACGGATGTGAAGCTTGATGGTGAAGATTATCTGATCATGCGTGAAGATGATATCCTTGGAGTGATCAAGTAAGACTGTCAGTTATCACTGATCCCGTTGTCCCGGAAGATCGTCCGTCGGGACAGATAACTATTAATCATACGATAAAGAACTACTTCTGTTTACAAAGGAGATGATGTTATGGCTGGAAAAGAACTGAAATATGGTGTTAAAGCCAGGGAATCGATCCTGAAAGGCGTGAACACTCTGGCAGATGCCGTGAAGGTTACTCTTGGTCCCAAGGGTCGCAACGTGCTGCTTGATAAATCATTCGGCGCGCCGACCATCACCAAAGACGGCGTGAGCGTTGCCAAAGAGATTGAGCTGATTGACAAGTTTGAAAACATGGGCGCCCAGATGGTCAAGGAAGTCGCTTCCAAGACCAGCGACGTGGCAGGTGATGGGACCACCACCGCCACCATCCTGGCCCAGTCAATCTATGCTGAAGGAAGCAAGCTGGTTGCCGCCGGGAACAACCCGATGGAAATCAAACGTGGCCTTGACAAGTGTGTCGAGGCGGTTGTCGCTGAACTGCGCAAGATTGCCAAGCCGACCAAAGAGCAGAAGGAGATTGCCCAGGTCGGCACCATCTCTGCCAACAACGATGCGACCATCGGCAACATCATTGCCGAGGCCATGGATAAGGTCGGCAAGGAAGGTGTTATCACCGTTGAGGAAGCCAAGAGCATGGATACTTCCCTCGATGTGGTTGAGGGTATGCAGTTTGACCGCGGTTACCTCTCTCCGTATTTCGTTACCGATGCCGAGAAAATGGAAGTCAATGTCGAGGATCCGTACATTCTCATTAACGAGAAGAAGATCAGCAACATGAAAGACATGCTGCCGATCCTTGAGCAGATCGCCAAAATGGGCCGTCCGCTGTTCATCATTGCCGAGGATGTTGACGGTGAAGCGCTGGCCACCCTGGTTGTGAACAAGCTGCGCGGTACCTTGAATGTTTCCGCCGTCAAGGCACCCGGATTCGGTGATCGCCGCAAGGCTATGCTTGAGGATATCGCTATTCTCACCGGCGGCCAGGTCATTACCGAAGATCTTGGCATCAAGCTTGAGAACGTTACCATTGACGATCTTGGTACTGCCAAGAGGATCGTGGTTGACAAAGACAACACCACCATTGTTGATGGTGCCGGAGACAAGAAAAAACTGGCCGCCCGGGTTAAACAGATCAGGGCCCAGATTGATGATACCAAGTCGGATTATGACCGTGAGAAACTGCAGGAGCGTCTTGCCAAATTGATCGGCGGGGTTGCGGTAATCAACGTCGGAGCGGCAACCGAGATCGAGATGAAAGAGAAGAAGGCGCGTGTTGAAGATGCACTCAATGCAACCCGTGCTGCGGTTGAGGAAGGAATTGTTCCCGGCGGCGGTGTTGCGTATCTTCGCTGCCTGAAAGCTCTCAACGCTATCAAGCTCGAAGGCGAGCAGGAGCTTGGCCGGAGAATCATGATCCGCGCCCTTGAAGAGCCGGTTCGGCAGATTGCCAACAACGCCGGTTGTGAAGGCTCGGTAATCGTTGATCATGTCAAGAACCTGAAGGGTGCGATGGGCTTCAATGCCGACACCGAAGAGTATGAAGACCTGATCAAGGCCGGAGTTATCGATCCTGCCAAGGTGACCCGTTTTGCTCTGCAGAACGCAGCCAGTGTTGCTGGCCTTCTCCTCACCACCGAGTGCATGATTGCCGATATGCCTGAAGAAAAAGGCAGCGGCGGCGGCATGCCTCCGATGGGCGGCATGGGCGGCATGGGTGGCATGGGCGGCATGATGTAATCCCGTTTTCCACCAGTTGATGTTGAAAAAAAGGGGCTGTCCTAAAAGGGATGGCCCCTTTCTGCTGCAATAACCGAATAAATCTTTGTGACTTTCTCCAAGCCTCGATTCCAGTAAAATGAGTCGGGGCTTTTTTCGTGTAAAGGAGATTGTTCTTGCTCTCCTAACCTTCTGATTGTACGAATCTTGTAGGGCTTTCCCTGCAAAGAAAAACCTTGTGAGACAATTGGATTTGTGTTTTTTTAGGCCATGTTGATGGGTCCCTGTTAGCCCGTCACGCGAAAGACTGGGGGCGTCTTGTTTATTTCTGTTGTATTCCTGGTCTTGATGATAACCGGCCTGTTTTTGCATGATAGCCCGGGATCATTATGCGTAAACCTGCTTTATTGCGGGGCGGCATTCTTCTGCGCATCTGATCAATGGGGTTAAGCATGCAAAGCGAGACACATTCGCGCAGCCCGAAATCTTCACTATCTGCTGCGAGGGCTTTAATGATTCGGGAGAGGAAATGCGGAATATGAGTTGTGACATTGCCGGATTCAATAAGGATAGGGGAATGAAGAACATTATACTTTCTGTAATGGTGTGTTTGATCTTGTGCTGGGGCATATCAACTTCAGCGGAAGCCGGAACCTGGACTGTGGCCAACCTGCCTTCTCCTGATGTTCTGATGTTGACTCAACCAGCTGACATTATGGCCGGTGAATACGTCTTGATCAGGGGAACATATTATTTTGTATGGGATAACATGGGGGGCTGGTTCCCCTTGATGGATTGCGACCAAGCGACCGGTGCTGTTTCTCATTCCTGGGATGGTTGGAGCTGGATGCCGGTTCAGGCTGATCTGGTTACGGACGGGGTACAGGGTGGAGATACTGTCATCAGCATATCCAACTGGTCAGGGGCTCCCTCTTCCTGGCAGATCACCGGGGCGATGGCCAGCGAGGTCGAATGGCTTGCCTCATCCCATAATTGGCTTGGCAGACAAAGATATGTCCGAGTCAATAACAAGATATATATGACTGAAATGGGCATATCGTGGTGTTCGCCGATGAACGATCCGGGCAATCCGCCATGCTCCGGTGTTGATCAGAGCGAGCTGGCTTATAACAGAACGATGCTCTACGAAGTCGACCAGATGACCGGTGAACAGTTGACCTGGGTCGACAATAGTGACCCATTTAACCCGATGTACCATCCTTTCTATGCATCCATGGAAATGGATGGAGTTACTGCCGGGATGACCCTCGACTACCTCACCGCCTGGCCCGGCCCTCAGGATTCACTCTCCTGGACCATCGACAGCTATGATCCCGGAATGGCACATGCCATTGACTGGCTAGACACCGAACATGGGGTTTTACGGACGGGAGACTATGTAAAGGTCAACGGGGTGTTCTATAATGTTTTCGGACCTCCGGACCCATTTATGGCCTCCGGATCCATGTGGAAGCCCCCTTATCCCGATCCGGCCTATAATTACGCCGAACTTCAGCAGGTTGACCAATCCGACGGCACCCTGCTCTGGGACCCTGCCGACGGCGGCAGTCATACCATGCCATTATTCGCCGATATGTCCGGTGCGACCGGTGCCGCCATTGAATGGGTCGGCCGGTCTTTCCCCGATCCGGCCCAGGTCAACAGCATTTACGGTTACTTCAATCCGCAGCTAAAAAGTGAGGTCGACTGGGATGCGGCGAAAATGAACCCTCCGCCCCCGGGGGAATACCTGAAGATCAACATACTTATTACCTGGTTTATTCGTCGCAAAGCGGGTCATGGAACGGGGCTGGATTCAACATGGCGTCGCTGCAGAAATGCGACTACAGGGGAATCGGCCTCGAAAACCCGCCCGGCACCGCGGTCATGGCCGATCTGGAGGCAGACGGGGTGATTCAGGGGATGGAAATTGAGCATTTCTCCGCCATTCCACCCTGGACAGTCCTTACGGCGACCGGGCAGATTACCTGGGACGGTTCGGTCCATGCCAAGGTAAAAACAGGCGATTATCTGAAAGTTGATCACCGGTTGTATCTGGTGTTTAATTCCGGAGACTGTGACGGCAACTTCTGCCCTGCGGGCAATGTCTTTGCCGACTTGGCCAACACCAATGTCATCAACGGTTCTCTGGTGATTGATTCCGGCGGCAATTTTCAGCTGGCCGACCTTTCCGGAACAGAAGGGCAGCATATTGAACATTTCACCAGCTGGCCGTATGCATTGCTTCCACCTGCCGACAGTTCGTTCGGACAAATCTCCTCGGTCAGCGTCGGCTCCGTCAACCCCCTGACCGCAAGCAGAATCGCGTGGGTCGGCGGCGTTCCTTCCATCGGTGAATATCTTGAGATTGAGGGCAGGCTTTACTCTGTTTACAGTGTTTCCCCCGGAACACCGAACATTGCCGAACTGCAATTGAGCGATCCAGCCACCGGCAAGCCTCTGTTCTATGATCCTCCGGCAAATACCTCTCCCTGGATGGCAGAGATGGCGGGGATGGCGGGAATGAACATCGGGTACTATTCGTCCTGGCCCGCCATTACCTATGACATCCCGGCCGATGCCACCTGGGATGCGGTCAGCAGTTACTCAGGGAACTCCATCGATTGGCCGGCCGCCAATCACGGGGTGTTGACTCCGGGTGACTACCTCAAAATCGGCAACACCCTCTACTATGTCAGCAGCTCCGTTGAGGGCTCCTGGAACGATCCGGCGACTTACAACTCCGCCACCCTGGTCGATTGCGATCCGTTTTCAGGCGCGCCCGGCAGCGCGGCAACCCTCGACGGCAGTATTGTCGGTTCCAGTATCGAGCTGTACACCTATTTCCCAAATTACCGCTGGGTGGTGGACAGTGCACATCCACCCTTTCTCACGACAATCCATTGGTCGAAGTTTTTTCATGGTGTGGCAAAAGTCGGTGATTATCTGAGAGTCGGCAACACCATGTATTTTGTCTTTGGTTCAAACTATTTTGGGCCGGACATGATCATGGCCGACCTTGCTCGGGTGAATCCGGTAAACGGAGCGCCTCTTGCCGATCCCGACAATCCCGGGGGGATTCTCTTTGCCGATATGACCGGCGCGGCCGGGCTGGCTTTAGAGCATTTTGCCCGCTGGCCCTTTGCAGTCATCCCCCCTGCCGAGGCCTCGTGGGGCACGATTTCAAATGTGGCGACCGGCTCGAATGGCTCTACGCCAAGTGCAATTTCCTGGTCCGGAACAGAGATCCCGATGCCGGGAGAATACCTGAAGGTCAACGGCACTATATACTATGTTTACAATGGCAACAGCGGTTCTGCCGACCTCCAGTACTGTGATTCGTCAAACGGGCGACCCGCATTCACCGATCCTCCCTATAATACGAATCCCTGGAAAGTGGATCTGACCGGGGCTGAGGGATCCGAAATCGAATATTATGCAACCTGGCCGGGAATCACATACAGTTTTCCAGCCGACGATTCCTGGAGTGCGGTCAACAGCTTTTTCGGCAGCGCCATCGACTGGCCGGCAATCGCTCACGACCCGCTGCATATTGGAGATTACCTCAGGATCGACGGCGTGGATTATTATGTGTCGGATTCAAGTGCCGGTTCCTGGAACGATCCGGCCACTTTCAATTCCGCAGAGCTGCAGCAGTGCAATCAGGCGACCGGTACCCCGCTGTACACCGACCCGGTCAACCAGACCGGCCCGATCATGGCAACGCTCGTTCCCGGAATCGTCGGCGCCGCCATCGAACACTACACCTATTTCCCGTACCGTTGGGGTGTTGAGAGTTTCCAGGGGCCCGGCAATGAAACCATCGTCTGGCCGTACCGTTTCCACAATAAGGTGAGAGCGGGTGATTATCTTCAGGTCGGTGCGACCCATTACGCGGTGATCGACTCCGACAACTGCGACGATCTGATCTGCCCCTCCGGAAATGTCTGGGCCGATCTGCAGCAGGTGAACCAGATCGACGGCACCCCACTGGAAACCGGCGGCCTCCCAGACAAAGCGGACATGAGCGGTTCGGTAGGACTGGAAATAAAGCATGCCACCGTCTGGCATCGTTACAAATGGTGGTCGGTCTATCGGGTGAACCCGAACAGTGTCGACCAGATCGACTGGCCCGCAGTGTATAGTGCAGACCCTTATTACAATGTGATGCCCGGCAGTTATGTGAGGATCGGGGGCATCTATTATTATGCGGTGGCTCCCGGAACACCGGATCACTGGCTCGGTCCTGACTACAATGATTTCAGTTTCGTCCGGCTGGAAAACTGTGATCAGGTCCTGGGCACGCCACTCTTGACTCCCGCTGATATGTCCGGTACCGAGGGCGGTGAGATTGTTCACTTTGGCCCCTCCTGGCCGGTGCCCTTTGTTGATACGGATAACGATACGGTCCACGACCTGAAGGATATCTGTGAAGGCGCTGATGATTTTATCGATACCGACCTGGATGGGGTTCCCAACGGCTGTGACAAGTTCTGGGCTGATATTGCTGCGAGTAGAGACAACGATAATGACGGTTTCCCGGACAGATGGAATGACGAGAAAACCGCAGCTGATTCCGAGACGAATCCTCCGCTGGTTCTCGACAACTGTCCCGGCCTGGATAACCCTGGACAGGCGGACCTTGACGGAGACAAGCACGGAGACGACTGTGACGTCTTCCCGGATGATATAAACGAATGGGCGGACACCGACAAGGACAACGTCGGCGACAACTCCGACCCCTGCCCGAATGATCCGTTCAACGATGCCGACAACGACGGTCTCTGCGCCAATGAAGATCTTTGCCCCGGAGGTGACGACTACGCCAACCGCGATTTTGACTCCGCCCCCGATCGCTGCGACGCCTTTCCCGATGATCCGCTCAGGACGAGTTACCTGACCGTCACCAACACTACCGACAATACGACCGATGACGTAAGCCACCTTGGCAATAGCAATGGAGAGTCGGTCTGGGTGAGTCACGACGGCAACAATTACGAGATCATGTACTCCGATGGTTCCGCCACATCGGCCCTGACCAGGGACGTGTTCGACAGCAGCAATCCCCGGATCAACGATAACGGTATGGTGGTCTGGCAGACCTTCGACGGTGACGACAGCGAGATCTTTCTCTTTGACGGGGTGGATGCTTTTCAGATCACCGACAACAGTTTCGATGACCAAAACCCGCAGCTCAACAACAACGATGCCGTCGTCTGGCAGGGGACCGGCAATGAGATATTCCTTTCCGATCCGACCAGAACCGACAGCTATACGGTTGACTGGCTCCAGGCGGTTCACCCGCCGGTAGCCCCCGGAAATTATGTCAGGATCAACGCGATCTACTACATCGTCCGGGCATCCGATATCTGCTCGCCGATCAGTCTGGAAGATCCGCAGTCGCCTTCCTGTTCATACACCCATGTTGAACTGCAGCAATGCGACCAGAATACCGGAACCCCGCTTTGGGATCCGGCCGACGGCGGCAGCCAGACCATGCCCCTCTGGGCCGATCTGATGGGGGATGGCGCCAAAAGGCTCGATACAATCGGGGAGTTCGGCCCGACTTTTCCGGGTCAACTTGAGGAACCGACCGGTTCATGGGCCCTGCATAACGTCGCGCCGCTCCTGAGTCTTTCCGGAGCCGGTTTCAGCCCGCAGATCAACGATAATGGTCAGGTGGTCTGGAGCCAGAGCGGGATCAGGATGTCCGATGGAGCGACGGTTTCCGTTCTGCCGGGTTCTGCCGGCGGCTTCAATCCGCAGATCAATGACGCAGGCCAGGTGGTCTGGCAGGCCTGGGACGGCAACGATTACGAGATCTTCCTTTATGACGGCGCGGCAACTTCCCAGCTCACCGCCAACAGCGTAGACGACACCACCCCGATGATCAGCCCGGAAGGAGCGGTCACCTGGCTTGGCCGAGGCGGCAACAGGTGGTCCAATAACGATGTCTTTATCCATGACGGGGTCGGTGTCTTCCGGCTCACCTTCAATACTTTGCCGGAACAGACCCTGCAGGTCTTTTCCGGTGCCACCCTTCTCTGGGACGGATACGATGGCAACGACTGGGAGATCTTTTCGGCAACTCCCCCCGCCACCCCCGGCGATATCGATAACGATGGCGTGGCGGACGGTTCGGACCAGTGTCACGGATTTGACGACACAGCCGATGACGATTTTGACGGACTCCCGAACGGCTGCGACCCGGACAGCAACAACGACGGCCGTCCTGACGAGCAGGAAGTCGGCGCCACGGTCGATCTGAACAACGATGGCACCTTCGACAACCAGCAGCCGGGGACGATCAAGTCGGTCCAGTCGATGATCGGCGAAAACCCGGTCCAGGCAGGGCTTGATATCAGCGGCGCTCCGAACGTAACCGGGATTTCCGCGATCGAGCTGGTCGATCCGGCGACGTTACCTGCGCTTCCGGCTGCGCTGCCGGCAGGGTTGGTCGATTTCACCGTGGGGGTCGATACCCCCGGTGCCACCGTCTGGTTTGACCTCTTCTACCAGACCCCGCTCCCGGCTTCGGTCACCAATCTGTACAAGTATGACGAGGTTAACGGCTGGCTCGACTACACGATAGCCGGCAGTTTCTCAATCAGCCCGGATCGGAAGAAAATCACCTACAGCGTGACCGATGGTGGGATCGGTGACGCTGATGGCATGGTAAACGGGGTGATCGTTGACCCGGTCGCCCCCGGTCCTGAGCCCGATGCAGACGGTGATGCGATTCCTGACTCCACCGACAACTGCATCAATGTACCCAATACCAGCCAGGATGATTTCGATGGGGATGGGGTCGGTGACGCCTGCGACAACTGTTACGATGTCGGGAACCCTCTGCAGATCGATTTCGATACCGACGGGATCGGCGACGCCTGCGATACCGACGGCTGCACCGATGATCTCGATTGCGACACGGTGCCGGATGGCACCGATAACTGCCCGGCTGTTGCCAATCCGGGCCAGATCGATTTCGATACC
>JAHJIQ010000033.1 GCA_018823285.1 Pseudomonadota bacterium | reverse complement strand
CCTCGGATGGTTGGCCACACATTTTGAGGTTGCAACATTGTCGGAGGTGGGGAGACTGGTCAATCGGGATGTTGCGACCATAAGTAGAGCGGTCAGCAATGTTGAAAAGCGTCTCATGAGATCGAAAAATCTGAAAGAACAGATGGATATGTTGCGAAAGGAATTATCGAATAACGCAATAATGCAAGCCTGACCCTGGGCCTTTATCGTGGGAAATGCGACAGCCGGATTCTCGGTGACGATCGGTTTGTAGATGAGATATTGTCAGAGAAAAAAATTACCCGGAAGCCAGGCATTGAAATGATTTTCAGAAGTGTCTGCAATCAATGTGATGTGACAATTGAGGCGTTACAAAGTTTGTCACGGCAGAGAAAGTTGGCTGAGGCCAGGGGGGCCCTCGGATGGTTGGCCACACATTTTGAGGTTGCAACATTGTCGGAGGTGGGGAGACTGGTCAATCGGGATGTTGCGACCATAAGTAGAGCGGTCAGCAATATTGAAAAGCGTCTCATGAGATCGAAAGATCTGAAAGAACAGATGGATATGTTGCGAAAGGAATTATCGAATAACGCAATAATGCAAGCCTGACCCTGGGCCCTGACCCTGGGCCCCGATGACCTCAGCGAACAACAAAGGCGGACGTAAAGGGGGAGTATAGGATGTCCCCAATTAAACGTCCCCAATTACAAAAAAATTACATCCGCAGCTTTTGAGAAACTTCCGTGTAAATGTGAATTTGATGAGGATTGTCAAAATGATTTATTAGTAGGGCTTAAGGCAGATACCATGATCACCATCAATGACCTGAAGTAAGTTCATTCAAAATATCCTCCTTCAGGAGGTTGATATAAAAAGCTGTTTTTTTTGGGTATACTTGGGTATTGTTGTGGGTATTGGAGGTTTTGAGATGAAGGAACCAAGTGTACATATCACAAAAAATATTTTGCGTCTAATTGCCGAAATTGATGAGTTTAAGGGGCAATGGCGGGCGATGGGTAATCTAACCCCTGAGCGGTTGGATGCGCTCAAAAAAGTTGCTACCATCGAATCGGTTGGTTCATCCACCAGGATTGAAGGGGCCAGGTTGTCAGACCTGGAAGTAGAGCATTTACTTGCCGGAATTGATATTGGCTCTTTTAAGTCGCGGGATGAAGAAGAAGTGGCTGGATACGCTGAGGCAATGAATCTTGTTTTTAGCTCTTTTCAGGATATATCCGTTACGGAAAATCATATCAAACAACTGCATGGCATTCTGCTCAAACACAGTAGCAAGGATGTGCGACATCGTGGAGAATACAAAAAACTCTCAAATAACGGAGAAGCCTTTGATGCCGACGGCAAAAGTTTGGGAATTATCTTTGAGACGGCAACTCCGTTTGATACACCACAGAAAATGACAGAGCTTATAAACTGGACCGGTGAGAGCCTGAACTCCAAAGAGTTGCACTCGCTACTGATTCTTGCTGTATTCATAGTCCATTTTTTGGCTATTCATCCGTTTCAAGATGGCAACGGCAGACTTTCAAGAATAGTGACAACCTTGCTTCTGTTAAGATGCGGGTATGCCTATGTTCCTTATAGCTCAATGGAAAGCGTAATCGAAAAAAACAAAGATAATTATTATCGGGCGTTGAGAAAAACGCAGAAAACGCTGGAGACAGGAGCCCCTGACTATGATGCCTGGGTTTTGTTCTTTCTTGAATGTATGAAAAAGCAAAAGGATATCTTGAGTGAGAAAATTGAACGGGAAATGATGATTATCAAACTTCCTGAGCTTTCAGAAGATATTCTTGTCATCGCTAAAGAACACGGTCGTATAACAATATCCGATATTGAATCTATCACAAAAGCTAACCGCAATACCGTCAAAGTAAGATTGCGAGAGCTTGTTGTGGAAGGTTTTCTTGAAAAGCATGGGCAAGGAAAATCAACATGGTACACGCTTTCCAGTCGCCGGTGAGGGTCAATGACTCAGGATATCGATGTAATGCCTTTTATATCCCCCATTCATGTGAAGCAACTTGAACTTATAGCAACGGCTGATGAGCCCAACTTGTATGAAAAGTGGAAGGGAGAGTTGATTTCGATTGTTGAGAGTGTCAACAGGCAGTACCCGGACAAGGCTCCCTTAATCTTTCGACCATGTTCTTGATTTGCCCCTCAAGTGAAATAATCTGGCCCGTCACTTCGGTAAACGCAACAACGTGGCTGATCAGAAACAGTTGGTTTGAAGTTAACCAAAAAGGGCGCAACATGGTGCCGGTCGATGCGCGGGTTTTTCAGCTGGAAGCAAGTGCTTCCAGCTGCATATATGGGCTTGGTTATTATCCAGACAACTGTGCTGACACTGATTTCCAGCTTTTTGAGAACTGATCATCAGTTGCCCCAACAAGATGAACGATTCTGATCAGAAGTTGCGCACAAGAGATTTAGAAATCATACCGGTATCCCAGGGAGCCGAAATAGCTGACCGTGTTCATTGCATCGTCCGGGTTATGGTTGATCCATTCCATGCCGGCTTCGAAGGTGAGATGAATTCTTGGTTTGAGCAGGCGGTAATCCATTCTGAACAGGGGCCTGATTTTCAGTTGGGTCGTATCAAGCCCCCTGATCTTGGAGTAGGTCGCATTGATCCTTGGATTGATTCGCCAGTAGCGGCTGATCGGATATCGGGTGTTTACGCTGGCACTGTAAACTTCCTGGGTGGTTCGGTCACTGTAGGAGCCGGCAATGATGGCAATATCTCCCTCCTTGACCAGGTTGCTGCCGATAAGCTGCATGGTGTAGGTGTACTCGAAAGGGGTTTCGGGAGAAGCGGGAATTTCCGGGACGGGTTGTACTGTGCCATCACTTAACAGCTCGTAAAGTCCTGTATTAAAAGCCTCTGCGGAATACTGTTTGGTTGCGATGGTATCGAGGCCAAGCTGAATTTTTTTGCTGATCGGCCGCACGATTCCCAATGAATATGAACTTGTCTTGAAATTCTTCTTCCCGGAGATGTCGCGAATTTCTTCATCACTTAAAAACAATTTGAGGTCTTCAAGGTCCTCGATCATGACAAAATCATTTACATTGGCCGGATCGCGGAGAATTTTTTTGCCCGCTATCCCGGCGAGCGCCGAATTTGATGTCAGGATCGGACTGTTGCGGTAATCGGCGGAAAGGTTGATGATGGTCTTGTCGGGAAAGTTGAAGCTGCCGGTAAATAAAGCCGTATTCAGGTCGTCGAAGTAAAGGTCGTAATCGACCAGGGTGAAAAAAGAGGCCCGCGGATGAAAAAAGCGAATCTCTCCTCCGGCTGCCTGGCGGTCAATGACGCCTCCTTCTTCCTGGTTGATGAAAAAAACGCTGGAATTCCAGTATTCGGCAAATGGGCCGAGGTCAAAACTTGCGCCATAGAAATATTTGTCCGTCTCAAACCTGTCAAGACCGGAAGAATCAACCGGAAAGCCGCCCACCAGATTGGCCTTTAATTTCGGGGAAAGGGAGTAGGAAAAGAGCCCTCCGTCAAACCTGCCGAGCACCCCGCCGGTACTCCTTGACTGACGACCGATGCGGCCGGAGATATTTTTTTTGTTGGCGGCATCGATATAAAATGTACTGATTCTCGTTTCATTGCGGTCCGGAGTTCCGTCGAGCTCATAGCCACCGACGAAAAGGGTTCTCGATTCGTAGTCTGCCGTTTTCTTCCTGACATTGAAGACCAGGTCATTGGCCAGGGCGGACCGGGTCACGGTCTTTCCCCCTTCTTTACGGCTTAGTTCATCATAATAATAATATTGGGAAACACTGCCGAAGACATCGGTCCGATCATCAGCCCCCCTTTTTTTTAATGGTTCCCTGGGGGTGGCTCGTGCGGTGAGTAAACCGGCAAGGCGTTGCCTGACTCTCTCGCTGTCTTCGCCCTCCGGGTACAACTGCAGAAATTTCTCATACTCGGCGCGGGCATGGGCAAGCTGACCGTTCTGTTCACGGGCGAAACCGAGCAGTTCCTGGGCCTTTTTTCTCTCCGATTGACCGGGGTCCTGCAGAATTCTTGTATAGATCAGGATCGAACGCTGGTAATTACCGGCAATCATCTCTTTTTCCGCCTCATCCATTAATGAAACGACCCGTTTCTTGGTCATGGGCGGCGCCGGTTTAACGGCGACCGGTTTGGGTTCTTTTTCGCTCTCCTGCTCCAAGGCGGTCAGAAATGGGGTGATCCGCATCGATCCGGTGGCAATGGAGCGGTTCCCGGAAGCGGTCCGCTCTTCCCCGGAGACCTTGGTAACCCATGCATCCGGAAATGGTTTCCGCAGATTCTCCAGAGCAGCCAGGGCCTCATCCCTGGTCGGGAAAAATCCCAATCGCAGCCGGTTCCAGACCTTGCCGTCATCCGCCTTGAATTTGGTGGCATAGAGCCGATAGTCCTGATAAATCCCCGGTGTCTCATGCAGGTTTTCAACCGGCTCAGTTGCTTGTTGGCTTTGGTCTCTCGCGGGCGGGGCTTCGTCTGTATCTTCCGGTCCGATCTGAATGATTACTTTGCGGCCTTTGCCGCCTCCCACAAATTTGTGTTTTACTTTGCGGTCGAGCCTTAGAGACCAGTTTTTCCCCAGCAGTTCAGAGCCCTGGTCGGATATGCGCGAGGTCACTTTGTCCGTTTCAAGATTAATTGAAAATTCTCTGTCTCCTTCCGTTGATTGAAGATTGATGGCGTACCGATGGGATGTATCAACCGCGGCAAAAAATGATTCCCCGCCGGGTGATTCCACATGATCAATGATTCTTTCGCCGGCATGCAGAGGCGGCGGAGTGATGGAAACCACCGTAAAAACCATTGTCGCGACAAGCAACAGTCGCTGCATCATCTTCATAGAGCCCCCCCGGGTGGCCGTAATGATTTCATGCCGAACCGACTGGTCAATCGTGTCAGTCAGGTCCGGACCGATCAGTCGGGTATGCATTCGCCTCGACTGGTTAATAATTCTCAGGGCAGACATTCTGCGTTAGAAGAGGGGAGAAACACCGGGATCAAAAGACTCCTGAAATCCCCGCCCTGCCTGACGGTAAATTTCATCTGGTGGGTAAAGAGGATAGTCAGGTACGGCTCAACCACATCCGCGCCTTCATAGATAATTTCACTGACCGTCACAATGTCTGAATCCGGCGGCGAGTAATACTCGTTGCGGTTCGTCAGCTCCCGATCATCAGCGGTGACCGTAATTGGATCAAGATAGACACGCAGTTCCCTGCCGGCCGATTCTGGAAAATGCTTTTTGTATTTCACCGGCAGGGCAAAGACGATCTCGATGATCGCGCATTCGGATTGATCGCTGATGAGCACATCGCTGATCATCTCGTTTCTGCTGGTCTGGGCGAAGGCTGCCGATGATAAAATCTCCAGCGCCACAAACAACACAACCATAATTTTCATCATCATGTTCATTTTCATCAGTTACCATCCTCTTCGGTTGGGGCTATGTTCTCCGGCGCCTTCATGGCATGCTCCGGTGCAATCCCTGTTGTCGGCTACGGGAGCGTTTCGGTGTTCACCAAGCTCCCTCTCGTAATCACTTCGATGACATGCCGCACAGGGCAGCAATGGCGCACCGGCAGGGTAGTTGATGCTCTCATTGTTGTTTTGATGACACCCGGCACAAGAGACCCAGGAGTGCCCGCCAGGAAAATTATTTCCCGAATGCGAATAATTCGTCGGCGGGATCCAGCCGCTGTCCCGATGGCAGTTGTCGCATTCCTGATTGGTAATGAAGTGACCGTTATTCTTGCCAGGTGCACTTGACCCGTTATGACAGACTGAACAGGCGCCGGTGCCCAGCAGCTCTCCGTGATTCATGGTTGCCGGAACCCAACCGCTGTTTACGTGGCAGAGATCGCAGTTGTTGGTGGTTGGGGCATGGTTCGGAGGTTTGGCTCCGGCGGTCGTGCCGTTATGACAGCTGGAACAGGCGCCCGACCCGAGCAATTCATTGTGGTCCATAACCGCAGGCTGCCAGCTGCCGGTTGAATGACATGGGTCACAATTATTTGTGGTCGGCGGATGGGTTTGATTTTTACCGATTGCGCTGACGCCGTTATGGCAGGCGGCGCAGGTTCCGATCACTTCCAGGTGGTCCACCAAAACAACCGGATTCCAGGTCGATGTGGAGTGACAGGCATCGCAGATGCCGGAAGACTGGATATGGTTCGGGGTCTTTCCGGGAGCGTTGCTGCCGTTGTGACAGGTGGCGCAGGGGGCGGTGATGAGCGAATGGTCAACTCCGGCCGGGATCCAGCCGTTGGTAGTATGACATAGATCGCATTCACTCGCGGTCTGGAGATGGGTCTGCGGTTTGCCGATGATCGGCTGGCCGTTGTGGCAGCTCGCACACCGGCCGGTGATTTCCAGATGGTCCACGGTTACCGCCGGTACCCAGGCGACACTGTTATGACAGCTGTCGCAGTTGTTGCTGCTGTTGAGATGAGCGCTGCCCTTGCCCGGGGCGGTTGTGTTGTTGTGACACGACCCGCAGGCGCCGCTGACCTCCAGATGGTCGGTATTGGCCGGGATCCAGCCGGTGGAGGTGTGGCAGGTTTCACACGTGTTGCT
>JAHJIQ010000032.1 GCA_018823285.1 Pseudomonadota bacterium | reverse complement strand
GATCATCGATGTTTCTGATATCCCCCCGGAGGAATTCAACCTGGGAAGAAAGGGTTGATTTTTTGCCGTGGAGATGGGTGGGATATTCGAGGTTATCGAGCACCCTTACCTTGTACCCCTTGGCAAGAAGGAGATCCACGGTATGCGAGCCGATGAACCCGGCACCCCCTGTAACCAGAACGTTTTTCATACCGACTCACCCCATCTGTTTACGTTTTCGACCACATATTCCTGCTGTTCCAAAGTGATGAACGGCGACATGGGCAGGGACAGCATCTCCCCGGCCGCCCGTTCAGCCACCGGGAAATCACCCTGTCTGCCGCCAAGTTCCTTGAAACATGGCGCCAGATGGAGGGGAACCGGATAATGGATGCCCGTCTCGATCCCCGCCTCGGCGAGTTTGGCCTGCAGCCGGTCCCGGTTCCCCACCCGGATGACATACAGGTGATAGACGCTCTCTCCTGCCGGGCAAGAAATACCGTCCTTGAGATGACTGGTGTAGTACGCAGCAGCGGCCCGGCGGCATTGATTCCAGCGATCGAGGAATTTCAGTTTCACCCGGAGGACCGCTGCCTGGATACCGTCGAGACGATAGTTGCCGCCCCGGATCTCATGGTGGTACTTCCGGCTCTGGCCATAGTTCCGCAACAGGCGCAGACGATCGCGGAGCCCTTCATCCGAGGTGGTTATCGCTCCGCCGTCACCGTAGGCGCCTAAATTTTTCGAGGGATAAAAGCTGAAACACCCGGCCCGGCCAATACTTCCGGCCCGCCTGCCCCGGCAATCCTGACCATGGGCCTGGGCGGCGTCTTCAATCACCGGGAAGTCAAACGACGCCAGGTCCTCGGCGGCCACCATCCGGCCATACAGATGGACCGGCACCACCGCCCTCGTTCTGGAATTTACCGCCTCATGGGCCTTGGCAATATCCAGCAGAAAACTCTCGGTAACGCAATCGACAAACCGGGGGACAGCCCCGATCGCGGTGACCGCCAGCGCGGTGGCGACAAAGGTATTCACCGGCACAATGACTTCGTCACCGGCCGAAATGCCGATCCCCTCGAGGACCAGGCGGAGAGCGTCGGTCCCGCTTGAAACACCGATGCAGCAGGAACTGCCCACATAGCGGGCAAACTCTTCCTCAAACCCTTGAACTTCCGGCCCCAGGATAAAATTGGCGTTCTGGACAACATCCTTGATGGCTGCGGAGACCTCACCATCGACCTCCCGAAACTCCGCCCGCAGATCGACAAAGGGTACGTTCATCCGGCAGCCCTCGCTGGCACCCCGTACCAGGTCATCCCATCCGGAACGTCGTGGGTGACGACACTGCCGGCCCCGATCATGGCATCACGGCCGATTCGGATCCCCGGCAAGATCGTGGAGTTCACCCCGATCCGCGCCCCCCTGCAGATTGTGGGCCCTTTAAGATTATTCCTGTCCACCGGGTATTTATCATTGGCGACCATTGTCCCGGGAGCGATAAAAACGTCATCTTCGATCACGGTAAACTGGGCAATATAGACATTGCAGTGGATCAACACATTCGATCCGATCCGGCAACCGTAATCAATCACCGAGTTGCTCCAGACACTGACCCGGTCTCCGATCCGGTTCTGTTCCCGGATCACCACGTTGTGGCCGGTGGCAAAGTGCGCACCGATGACCGACCCTTCGTAGATCACGGTCCCGCTCCGCAAACGGGCCGAGGCGCCGAGGGAGAGCGGTTGAGACTGGTCGAGGCGCTCGGCGGCATACCCGATGACGACATTGTCATCGCGGCACAACCCTTCGCCGATCTCAAGCAGATTTTTCAATAACAACCTCTTTGCCATGCCGGCGCATTGATTCACTGGCGGCCCGGAGAACCCGAACGACCATGGTCCCGTTTCGACCATCGCTGATGGGCCTCTTCCCATCCTCGATACAGCGGACAAAATGAAGACATTGATTCTTCATTGGTTCCTTCCGCTCAACCTTCGGGCTGAAGATATTGCCGTCCCGGAGCAGGTACTGAAACTCTCCAAAGGATTCGGCTCCTTCATCATATGAAATTCCTTTTTCAAAAACCCGGATGCTTTCCAGGGTATCCAGGTCATTGAACACGATCCGTCGGTTGCCGGTGATCGCAATCACCTCGCGAACCTTGTTGGCGTCCACCCAGCTGACCTGGATATTCCCCATCACTCCTCCCGGATAGTTGAGGGTCATGAAACAAACGTCTTCCCGCCCCTCACGGAGGTAACACCCGCCCACCGCGCTTAAGGAAAGAGGTTCCTGGTCCAGGAGATAGGAAAATATGGCGATGTCATGGGCTGCCAGGTCCCAGAGTGCGCTGACATCTTCACGAATGGTCCCCAGGTGGTTACGCCGGGCCGTCAGATAATAGATCTCTCCCGAGGCTTCCTCCTTGAGGATATCCTTCATCTTCCTGACAGAGTCATTGTAAAGAAAGGTATGTCCGACCATCAGAAGAACGCCCGCCTGCTCGGCACGTTCGGTCAGCCTCAGGCAATCGGCCGGGTCGATGGCCAGGGGCTTTTCGACGAGGAGATGCTTGCCGTTGCGGATGGCCTCCTCGGCAATGGGAAGATGGGTCGAGGCAGTGGTCGCCACCACAACCGCATCAATATTCGCTTTGGCAAGGGTTGCCCGATAATCGGTGCTGGTCTCAATCAACGGATATTTATTCTTGACCTGGGCCAGGACAGCGGGGTTCTGATCGACGACCTCGACGAGATTTGTCTCCGTCAACTCGTCGAAAACCCGAAGATAGTTCTTCCCCCAGTACCCACACCCGATGAGAGCAATATTCACACTTCTCCTCCCGGCCGCTTTGACCTTGGCATCTTTTCCCGTGTCCCGGCGGATCGGGACGTGATGGGGGCGGGAAAGCTCCTTTCACTCTTTAACCACAGAGAATTTGTCATTTAAATGTAGAGCCGGACTGCTGTCAACTCATAACTGGTCGGCCCCATCATCAAATAAGTGAACTTACAGCCTTCTGTAAAACTTGCCGTCAAGAGTGTTCGCTCTTGAAGTACATATGGTCCTGAGCTAGAATTCGTTTTTTGATAATATGGCCGGCAACTCCCTGTCACCTGAGACATGGATATCATCATCAACCGTAACGGCTCACATGGCAGCGGATCTGCTGTGTGCACTGTTCGCATCCAGGGCGGATAACACCTATGAATCAAATGGTTCAACATAAAGCTGAGGTGAACAGCTTGCCTGTTCCTACGAAACTTATGCCCTTTGGGTATAAATGGCTTTCATGGTGCTCTCGGCATCCATACCCGGTTGTCGGCCTGACCGGATTCATCCGCAAGCTGGTTTTTTTTATTTTCTATTCTGACCAACTCAACTGGGATTCCTTATCGTACGGTGCCGAACTGGGTTCCATCTCGGCAAATCTCTCGCTGGGCCGAGGCTTTTCTTCCCCATTTTCCCAGGGATCCGACCCTTCTGCGTGGTTCGCTCCTCTGCTGCCATCCCTCTGGGCAGGGATCTTCAGGCTCTTTGGTTTGTTCTCGCCGGCAAGCCTCTACGCCATCCTGTTGCTCGACACCCTTCTGGCATGCGGCACCATGATTCTCTACTACAAAATTGCGCGATTGATCTATTGCCAGGCTGGTCTTGACGACCATAAATACCCATTCATCACCACCGTAATTCTGTCACTCTGGCCTGCGGGGGGATTTGACCTCATTTCGCCCTGGTATACTGATTGGCAGTTTTTTTTGATGGCCTTGGCGGTTTATGCCACTCTGCAATGGCTGATCACCCCATCATGGCGCAATAGCGTTATCATGGCCCTGGTCGGCGCCTTGGGCATGACGGTCACCCAGAATACAGCTCTCATTTTTGCGGGTGGATCACTGTACGCCTTATGGAAAACCCCTGGCGTGAGCTTCCCTCTGGTGCGCCGGATCGTGTTCATCGCCTTTTTCGTGTTTTTGTCCATGGCGCCATGGACGCTCTACAATTATGCCCGAATGAATGCCTTCATCCCTTTTCGTTCCAATTTCGGCGTCGAGCTGCGGCAGGGAAATAGCGAACGCGGAACCGTCAGGGTCAATGCCACTTCCGTGCATCCGTCTCTCGATAGAAATGAACTGATAAAATATATGGAAACAGGTGAGGTGCAATACGCAAAGTCAGCGCTCCACGAATCGTATCATTATATGCTCGATCATCCGATCATAACGGCCAAACGAACGCTTGCCAGGATATATCTGTATTGGTGTTCAGACCTACTCGACCAGTACCCCTGGTATCCCGACAGCCAGAAAGGATCAGGACTCCAGTTCCTGGCAGAAATGATTTGGAAAGTTCTGCTCTGGCTGGCACCGACCCTTGCCCTGCTGATATGTTTAGGTGCCGGCTGGTCCAGACTGGTCCCCTTTCGCTGGTTGTTTTACTGGATCTTTTTCACTGTCCCCCTGCCATATTATATCACCTTCGTCGATGCGGCATATCCTCTGGCAACATTGCCCTGGTTACTGCTCTTCATCACCACCACCATCACCTTGAAAGTCGCACCTCCCCAAAACCTTTTTCACCAAGGGAATCGATTATAAACTGGAATTCCGCCCTGAATCAATTTAGTATCAGTGTTGCAAACATGAACCTGTCAAACACCATTTCACAGCAACAGAAATTTCTGTTTCTCAACCCTCCGGCGCCCGAAATCGTCATCCGCGATTATTATTGCAGCAAAAGCAGCCGCTCCAACTATCTTTTCCCGCCCATAGATTTTGTCCTGCAAAGTGGAGTTCTCGCAAACGACTACCAGCTCTTTTTTATTGATTCTGTCTGCGATCATCTAACCGTGGCTGAGACCTCCGCCCAAATAGATGCGTTGAATCCAGACGTCATCTTTTTCCTTGCAGGAGCCGTGAACCATCCCGCAGACCTGCAGTTCATAGCGAACCTTGCCAGGACGGACCGCATCCTGATCGGCAGCGGAGACCTTTTTCTCTCCTCGCCAACCAAATGGCTGCAGGATCATCCCTACATTGACGCCCTGCTTCTTGATTTTACCACCCGGGATCTTCAGTATTACTTGCGCCGTCAATACCACAAAATAGAAAGAATGGCCTATCGGAGCCAGACCGGAGAGATCATAGAGGTAAATGCTCCCGGAGAGCTTTCCGCAATTGAGGTCGACATTCCGCAGCATCGCCTCTTTATGCGTCCAGGCTACCGTTTTCCTTTTGCAAGAAGTCCCGATTTTGCCGTTTTTTTAACCGATTTTGGCTGTCCGTTTCAATGCACCTTCTGCGTCATGGCTGCACTTCCCCACCGCTCCCGCCCAAACCGGGAGGCATTAGCTGAACTCCACTCACTCCATGAGATGGGAATCCGGGAGCTTTTCTGGATGAACCAGACCTTTGCCGTGCATAAAAAATCGGCTCTGGAACTGCTCCATGAGATGCAAGGATTCTCTCCCCTCTTCGGGTGGACCGCATTCTGCCGACCGGATCTCCTAGATGAACAGTTGCTGGTGCAGATGAAGAAGGCTGGATGTCACACGATGATTATCGGCGTTGAAAACGGTTCTGATGAAATCCTTCAACGATATAAGAAAGGCTACACTCTCCGAGACATTACCGCCGCATTCACTCTATGCAGGAAACATGGCATTCAGACTGTCGGCACCTTCATTCTTGGCCTCCCGGGTGAAACAGAGGCGACCATCCGGGCGACCAGCCGTTTAGCCTGTGATCTTGATTGCGATTACGCCTCTTTTCATGTGGCAGTCCCTCGAGCAGCGACCCAGATGCGTCAAGACGCCATCGATGACGGCCGCATAGCCCCCGATCACATGACCATGGACCAATCTGGGAAACACATAACCTTCGCTCCCGAGGGCATCCCCCCCCAAAGACTCGTCGTTCTCAAAAGACAAGCCGTTTTAGGCTTTTACCTGCGCCCTCGCTTTCTCGCCAGAAAACTCTTGCGCAGACGTTCCCTGTATGAGTGGAAAAATATTCTCTATCAGGGGTTTTCCCTACTCTGGAATAACACCTTTGATAAAGGGAAGCTGTGGGGTAAATAACTCCAGCAGCTGACCGTAACGACGGAACTTGGAAACGACTGCACTCCCATGAAAATATCCACTCTCAGAATACTTGATTTATGGATCGGCCGCCCCATATGCTGGCTGATCACCGTGCTCTCGTTTTTTAAACAAGTGTTTATCAAGAGAATACCGCTTACAAACCCCAGGAAAATTCTTTTCATCAAACTCTTCGGGATAGGCAGTATTGTGCTGGCCTACCCGACCATCAAGGCCACCCAACAACGGTTCCCTGACGCCCGGATCTGCTTTCTCACCTTTCACAGCAACAAGTCCATACTTCCCATCATGGGCCTGCTCAAAGCCGAAAACATATTTACGGTGCGAAATGACACCATCACCCATCTTATTGGTGATGTCCTCTCCTGCCTCAACACCTTGATCCGGATAAATTTTGACGTGGTTATTGATCTCGAATTCTTTTCCAGGTTTACGGCCATTTTAAGCTTTGCGTTGCGCGCCCGTTACCGAATCGGCTTTTACGGTTTTTACACTGAAGGACTCCGTCGCGGCCGGTTTATCAACTATCCAATCAATTACAATCATACTTTACATACATCCCGGGCCTTTTTTACCCTGCTCAAGCCACTTGGCATCTACCAGAGCAGCTTCTCGGCCACCCTGCCGGAAATACCTCCCAGCGCTCATTTCGAGGAAAAAATAAACAAACTGCTCGTCAAGGAGGCAGGGGAATCGGCTTTAACAGAAATCAGGCGTTGGCTCATTCTCAATCCCAACAGCTCTGATTTAATCTCACTGCGAAAATGGCCTGCTGAGCACTTCGTTGAGCTGGTCACTCTCCTGCATGAGCGATTTCAGGACCTGGGGGTTCTCTGTATTGGCGGAAAAGAGGAAAAAGAAGTTGGCGACTCCCTTTTGCAAGAGCTTGCCAACCAAAAAACCGGGGTTACGTTCATCAACCTTGCCGGACTGACATCGCTGGAAGATCTTCTTGATCTTTTCCATTTTGCACAGCTTTTTATCACCAACGACAGCGGCCCGGCCCATCTGGCCGCCTTGACGAGAATCCCGACCATCGTTCTTTTTGGTCCGGAATCACCTGATCTCTACTCTCCGCTCAGCGAAAACAGTCAGAGCATAACTCTCAGTCTTGACTGTCAACCGTGTGTGAGCATATTTAACGGCAAACACTCATACTGCCACGACAACCAGTGTCTGAAACAATTACGCGCAGAGAAAATTTTTGCGGTCGCAGAAAAGATACTCAGGTGAGGTGATGAAAAATCACTTTTTCTCGATTGGCAAATATTCCCAAACACCTGTTCTGTGACATCCTGTTGAGCAGGGTTCCCGGTATTTCGCTTCCCCAAAAAATCCGGACAGGGTTCCATTCCATGCTTGACGCTCTCGAGAAAAGTTGCGGGAGAGTCAGTATCTGCCCGGAAAGGTACAGCGACAATTCCTCTGCCGAAAAAACCAGACGGCCACAACGATCAGGGTCAGGAGGGTGATAACGACCCCGGCCACGAAAGAGTTCGGCCGATAATAGAACTCGATTTCCTGAACCGAGGAATCGACCGGAACGGCTAACAGGCCACCGACCGATCCCGTTTTATGTCCCCGGGCCTTCCAGCCGGGATAATAATTCTGATTCACGATCAGCCACCCCGTGCTCAAGGCTTGAACCCTGACGCGCAACCGATTGGGTGACCAGAAAAGATAGTCGGCTTTGCCGGCGGCCCCTTGAAGATACACTTCGCCTCGATACCGGGGATCTCCCACCATCACCGCATTCACCGGCACCGGCATCGATTCATAGGCGAGAATACTCCCGGCGTTGGCCTGAAAGGCAAGGTAAGAGGCGCCAAACGAGGTGAAAGTATCACGACTTCCATCAAGGTGGAACCCGGCAGGACTGTATTCAGGGAACCCGCCCACCTGGACAAAATGGTCGTTTTCGGGAACCGATAACGGAGGAATCGGAAAGGCGTCCTTGAAGGTGGGGCCATTGACCAGCAACAGGTCGAAGAGGACGAAAGCGACCAGAAGCCGGCCGGTCGCAATACCTTTCCCCGGAAACCGTTTGTCGATCATCGCGGTCACCGCAACCAGACCGCCGCCGGCCGTGATGGCGAACAGCAGGATAACAGCGAGTCGAAATCGTTCCACGCTCCGCATCAGGCTATACGGTGGTATCGCTTTGACCAGATGCCAGAGGCTCAACGGGGCGCTCCGGTCGCCGAAGCTCAACCAGACAAAGATCACCAGACAGAGGAACACTACCAGATACCGCCGGAATCGGCTGATCATGCCGGCAAGAAAAAGGAGACACGGCACGATTCCCACGTACATCCCGATCTCATCCATTCCCTGGGAGGCGCCGGACAGGAAACCGGGTTGGCTGGAAAACCCGCCAATGGCCGCCAGGGTCTGGTCCCGGCTGAGGAGGCCGGCCAGGAAGGTCTGGACACTCAGACCGGCATAGAGATCGGAGTGCCGGGTGTACCGATGGGTAAACTCAATTGCCGGCAAAAACTTGAAAGCGCCCAGGGCAAAGGTGAGCCCATAAATCCCCCCCAGCAGGACCAGGGTGCGCGACAGGGTCTCCTGTCTGGTGACGACCTCCATCACCCCGTAGGTTCCGATGAGCAAAAGACTGATGGTAAAGGGATAGACACTGCCCCCCAGCCACATGAGAAGGAGCGCTGCGCTGGTGGTAACCACATGCCGGCAATCTTCATGAGCCTTGAGAAAGAAAAACAGCGCCCAGGGGATAAAGGCGACCCCGAATCCCCACGCCATCCCGGCGGTCAAGACCAGAGAGTACATGCTGTTAAGCATATAGACAACCGCGCTCAGGAGCGCTGCCTGAACCGGAAGCTTGAATTTCCGAGCCAGGGCATATGCGCCACCGAGACCGATGAAGGCATGCAGGGTGATATTGATCTTGGCGGCCACCAGTTCGTGGACCAGGAGTTGCACCAGGAGGGCCGGCGAAAAGATATTCGATTCCGGATAGGCCAGCATGGGCATGCCGCCTTTAAGATACGGGTCCCACAGGGGAATCTGGCCGAACCTGAGCCAGGACGACCGGGCCAGGGCATCGAACAGGAGATACCCGTCCCAGTCCTGGATCCCCAGGAAGTAGGGATGTTCAAAGACGGGGAAGGTAAAGATGATGGCGATGGCACCAAACAGGAGGCCGATAACCGTATTTCTCCGGTGAGTCTCGGTCACGATCGACTCCGCACTACCTCGAGGATCCGTGTAGTCATCGATTCCGGATCGAGGCCGTATTTCGCCCGCAGATACTCCTGGCTGCCGGCGACATCGCAATAAACATCCGGGATACCGAACTTCAATAATCGGGTGGACGCCAACCCCGATTCCAGCATGGTATCAGCCACCGCCGAACCGAAACCGCCCAGCAGACTATGCTCCTCCATGGTAACCAGGAGTGGAAATCGTTCCACCGCTTCGCCGATAAGCCGTCGATCGATGGGCTTGACCGTGGGCATGCTGATTAATTCGGCGCTGATCCCTTGGCCCTTGAGTCGATCGGCAACCTCGACTGCAGCGGCGAGCATCGTCCCGGTGGCCAGGATGGCCAGATCAGTCCCTGGGCGCAGGAGAATCCCCTCGCCGACCCGGAAAGCTGGCGGCTGTTGATGGACCAGCGGTTCGCTGCTCTTCCCGAGCCGGAGATAACAGGGTCCGTCCAGGGCCAGTCCGGCCCGGACCGCCGCCTCGGTCTCCCAAGGATCTCCGGGACAGAAAACGGTCATATTGGGCAGGGCCTTCATCACGGCGATATCCTCGATGGTATGATGGGTGGGACCGGCCGGGCCGTAAGTCAGACCGGCGCCGACCCCGACGACCATGACCGGAAGCTTCTGGCAACAGAGATCCACCCGGATCTGTTCCAGACACCGAAAGGTGGCAAAGGGGGCAATGGCATAGGTCATGACCTTCCTGCCCGCCAAGGCAAGACCTGCCGCGATGCCGATCATCGCCGCCTCGGAGATTCCAACATTCAAGTAATTCTCGGGATACTCCCGCTGAAAATCATCAAAAACGTGAAAGCCGGTGTCGGAGGTCAAGAGCAGAATGGCCGGGTCAACGGCCAGACACTCGATCAGGGTTTTGAGAAAGGCCTGCCTCATGATTGCTTTACGAAAGTTCCTCAAGAAAGGGCCCGATCCGATCGACCGGAACCGAGAAATAATGCCAACCCAACCGGTCTTCCATGTCCTTCACCCCCTTCCCCTTGACGGTTCTCGCCAGGACCACCGAGGGTTTGCCGGATACGAGCGGGCACGCCTGCAGCGTTTCGACGATCCGGGCATGGTCATGTCCGTCGATCTCGATTGCCTCCCAGCCGAAGGACCGCCATTTTTCCGCAAAACGGGCCAGAGGGGTCAGCTCATCAACTCGACCGTATCCCTGGAGTCCGTTGACATCCACAACGGCCACCAGATTGTCAAGCCCCAGCCGGGATGCCAGGGCTGCCCCTTCCCAGACGCTGCCCTCCTGTAACTCTCCGTCACCGTGAAGAACGAAAACCCGGGAGGAGGTCCGGCCCGCAAGTTTCGCCTCCCAGGCGAGGCCGACCCCAATGGGAAGACCATGGCCCAGTGAGCCGGTGGAAACCTCAATACCCGGAACACTGCCTCGGGACGGATGACCGGTCAGGGGACTGCCGTCTTCAAGAAAGCGAGCAAGAAGGGACGGATCGAGGATACCACGGGCTGCCAGGGTCGCATAAAGGGCGGAGACGGCATGTCCTTTGCTCAACAGGAAATGGTCCCCTGTCGTTTCGCCTTTGGCCGATGGCGAGAGGACCTCAAAATAGAGACAGACCAGGATATCAACCACCGACATGGCGGACGCCACCCCGGTTCCCAACCGTTGCATCCGGATCACGTCGCGGCGAACCTTGCGAGAGATTTCCATCAATGTATTTATATCGTTCAAGGCCACGACTCCGTCACAATCAAGGGAATAATCTCATTATCTACCCTATTTCCGCCGGAAAGTGAACCTGTTAGCCGGGAATTCAACAGGATTCATCAGCAATCAAGTGGACTTCAGAAACGCGAGAAAAACTCTATTGATAATACAGGCGGCAGATCAACAAGTTGCCGACCAGGCGGCTGCGAGCTTCTTGTTTGACCATTTGGCCGAAAGGGTCTTGGGATGATCCATACACCGCTCAGACTATTGCGAAAAATCAGCGGAACTGATTTAATGCGGCTTAAAGAATCGAAGCTCCCCGCGGCACATAGCGAACAGCGGGAGACTTCGAGCTGCGGGGGGTGCGTTTCGCCTTACATGTTCAGATCGAGAAATGATCCCGCCTTCCTCACCCTCAATCGTACTCATCAGACAGAAGAGCTGAAAACCCCTTATAGAACATGGGGCGACAGCGCACTGCAGAGGCATCTATCCAATGGAACTTGATCACTCAGGCAAGTTGAGTGCCTCACCCGCATCTCCTGCGGGAAAACCCTTTCAATTCAACACCTGGATAGCCTGGAGCGTGATGCTTCTGGTCGGTTCATTCCTCATCTTTTTCCATATTTCCCATGACAGCCTCTGGGGGGATGAAGCGTACACCTATTCCAGGATCAACCCTGATCTCCTGCAGATTCCCGAGGTCATCGGGAAAACAGATACTCACCCTCCCCTCTATTATGTTGCCTGTAAGGTTTTCGCAGAACTCTTCGGCTACGCCCGGGGAACCCTGCGGAGTTTTGCCGGCCTTGGACTCCTCGCCACGACAATACTTTTAGGGGCCGGCCCCATTTCCCGCCTATTCAATCAAAGAGTGGGCCTTATTTTTGCGTTCCTGATGCTTTTCTCCAGCATGAATCTGTTTCACGCCCAGGAAATACGAATGTACTCATGGGCAACCTTCTTGATGACCGCCTGTGCAACAACGGGTTTTCTTTATGTCCGTGACGGGAAGAAATCTGATCTTATCTTTTTTGGCCTATCATCGCTGGGGGGGTTGTATATCCATTATTATGTCACCCTTGGCGTCTTCTTCGTTCACCTCTTTTTGCTCTGCTGGATCATCCTGCGGAAACGACACCTCTTATGGCCATTTTTAGCGGAATCTCTTGTCGCTGCTTCACTGTTTGCCCCATGGCTTTTCTTTCTGGTAAAACAGGTGGCCGGAGTCAGCAGCGGGTTTTGGATCGGGAAGCCGTCACTGTACGCTCTGTACAATATATTCCGCCTGCCATTCGGGGTGCCGGGAGGCTTTTTCCCGAATTCAAATTACTTATTGGCCGGCTCATTGGTCTATCTTGGCTCGGGTTTGGTCGCAGCTTACCGGAATCGGCAGAAACCGATTTTCGCCTCCCTGGCCCTCCCGGTGTTCAGCGCGGTCCTCATATTCGCCCTTGTATACTCTTTCCTGGTTCGCCCCATCCTGGCAGAGAGATACATGCTTCCTTTATGGGGATTACTCTTCCTTGTGATTGCTGCCGAGATCGACCATTTCCTGAAATCAACAAAGAGAATTGCCCGGGGATATTCTCATCTATTCCTGGTTTGCTATGCAGCCTTGGCCTTACCAGCCATGCAGATATTATATTTTGTAGAATTCAAGAGCCCCATGAACGACATCGTTCATTTCGGCAAGACACACTTTCACGAGAAACAGGCATTTCTGCACTTTGACGACACGACCTTATATCTTTTTGCAATCGAATTTCCTGACTATTCTCAATTTCTATACAAATCTCCCTCGACGATTACCGATTATACAGCTCATTATCAGGAAAGTTATGGCAAAGCCCAATTTCAGGTGATCACCGACCTGCGACAGATCTCCGAAAATTTTGCTCAAATCTGGCTCGTCTCTCCGGACAGCGACAACGTGAAACTTTTCCAGCAATTGGCTTTTTCAGCGACCCCGAACCGTCGCCCTGCACTCTACTCCCCCCAACTGCTGACCAGCAGGATCGAGGTGGAAAAAGCAGCCACCCGGGGTATCATCAGGTTCACTACTCCACTCCAGAACGCATCAACCGATATGGCCCTGGTGAACCTGCCAACACGATAACAAAACGAACATGCTCATTCCAATCCTCTCTAAAACAAGACCAATCAATTGAATAACTAAGCACACGTTTTGTCCACGGACCTCTTGCGGAAAGCAATTTCTGAGCAGAGAAGTTGATCATTGATAATGCACAATGAAGCCGGGTCAGAAAACATCATAAAAGCAGTAGGTGATACGCGATACCCGGAAGGAACCAGATACTTCAGGCTGGGAACCAAACCGAGTCGATGTTCTCCCGGTCGTTTCACGGCGGCTGACCATCCCTGCTGCCGATGCCAAGGGCATACTGGAGATTGTTCCGGGCATCCTGAAATGCGCTGTTCAAACGAATCGCCTCCCGAAAAGCGGCAACCGCCTCATCCCTCCTTCCCCGGTCCAGGAGAACAAGCCCCAGACTGTTGTATGCCTCGACAAAATCGGGATCAGACCGGATTACCCCGGCCAACTCCTGTTCCGCCAGGTCAAGCCGGCCCTGCTGAAAGTGGACCAGGGCCAGATTGTACTTTCCATCTTCATATTTCGGCGCCAGCTGCAAGGCCCTGACCAGATCCCGCTCCGCCCCGGCGAGATCCCCCTGCCTGGCCCGGATAATCCCCATGTTGACCAGCACATCAGCCCGATCAGGATTGATCAGCAGGGCCGCATCCAGTTCAACCAGGGCCTGCTGGAAACGCCCCTGATAGTCATACAGCTGCCCCAGGTTGGCCCGGGCATCAAAATCTTTCGGATACAGTTTTCCCGCCTTCTCGAGATATGGGGCCGCTTTCGCCAGTTGACCACGCTCCCGGTAATAGACTCCCAGCTGGCTCAGGGCGATCCGGTTGG
>JAHJIQ010000031.1 GCA_018823285.1 Pseudomonadota bacterium | reverse complement strand
GGTGAATTTGCAGAAGATGTAATTGTTGCCATGCTTGATGCAATCATGGGTGCTGCCATAGAGTTCATCCAAACAAGCAGCACTTTATCCTTAACAATGGCCGAAAATCCAGCATGTTGAGTCAACCCGGAAAGTTGAGTGGATAAGTCTTCGCAGATGAGGCATATTGATGCCTTCAGAACAAGGAGCTTGTCATGAGTAGACGACCAAGACGAAATCATTCACCAGCATTTAAATCCAAAGTTGCATTAGCAGCTACCTCGGACAGGTCGGTCAATCCTTATGAGTTTGAAAAAGCCTCAAATGAGGGTTAAACCGTGTCTACTTAAATAGGGGAAGTTCAATGGTTGATGTCTTAATTGTTGTCATAGTGTGTTTCATTGCCAAATGGGTCACAGGAATTATTCGGACCTATGTATTAACAAAAAATCTGCTTGATATCCCCAATGAGCGTAGTTCCCATGCTGTGCCGACCCCGCGTGGTGGCGGTTTGTCATTTGTCTTGGTCTTTCTTGTTACTGTTGAGTTGTTCTTCCTTTCTGGTAAGCTAGAATTCTATCAGTTCATGATTTTATTCACTGGTGGAATTCTTATTGCCGGAATTGGATATATTGATGATCAAGGACATGTGTCGGCAAAATTAAGATTGCTTGTCCATTTTCTGGTGGCAATCATTACTCTCTATTTCGCAGGTGACTTGGGATCAACGGTAAAAATTGGAGAATATTTATTGCCGAGTTGGTTGTTGAATATTCTTTTGGTTTTATGCTTGGTTTGGTCGCTGAATCTATTTAACTTCATGGATGGTATTGACGGGATTGCCGGTGTTGAGGCGATTTCTGTTTTCGGTGGAACTGCAACGATAATTTATATTAATAATGGTAATATTTCTGAATCATGGCTTCTGTTTGTTCTTACTGGTGCATGTCTGGGGTTTCTATTCTGGAACTGGCCGCCGGCAAAAATTTTTATGGGGGACGTCGGAAGCGGTTTTTTGGGGTACTTGATTGGCGTTTTTACTTTGTTGACCGTAAAATCCGGGCTGCTTTCCATCTGGGTCTGGCTGATTCTTTTTGGGGTCTTTTGGATTGACGCCACAATTACCCTGATTAGACGTTTTATAAGCGGAGAGCGAGTTTGCGAAGCGCATTATTTCCACGCCTATCAGCATGCTGCACGTAAATTCAAAAGTCATAAAAAAGTGACACTGGCTGTGCTCAATATTAACCTTTTTTGGCTTTTTCCATCCGCTTTGGCAACAACTTTTTTCCCTGAATTTTCATTTGTTATAACAGCACTAGCATTGACCCCAATAATTGTTTTGGCTATAAAGATGGGGGCAGGTGTAACTTACTTAAACAGTTGAGTCCCGCCTTGATTTATGAAAAAACAGCTTAGAAAGATTAATTTTTGGATACTGCTAATTCTTGATTCTTCCATTTTAGTTGGAATCCATTTTTTTGCATATTATATCCGTTTCGAGGGGGATATTTCGGACAAGATATATAGCATTAGATCGCTTTTGCCGATTCTTGTGCCTTTTAAAATCTGTGCATTTTCTCTTTTTCGTCTATATCGAGGGATGTGGCGGTATACCGGATTGACCGATCTTATGAATGTTTTCAAGGCGAGTCTCCTGACAACTTTTATGGTTTTGGGCATTCTGGTTGTCTTTAACCGGTTTGAAGGATTCTCCCGATCCGTATTCATTCTTGATGGGTTGTTGACTTTTCTGTTCATCGCCGGTCTTCGGATGGGGCTGCGCCTTTATTATCAACGTTCAAGCAATTTTTCCTTTGCCCTGGGGAGAGCTGATCTGACGAGTTTGAAGAAAAAGCTCCTGATCGTCGGAGCGGGGGATGCCGCTGAAAAAGTTGTAAGGGAAATCAAGGACAACCGTTCTCTTCCGCATCTGGTCGTGGGCTTCCTGGATGACAATCAGCACAAGATCGGAAATCTTATCCATGGAATACCTGTTCTGGGGGTCATTGATGAACTGCATGAGTTTGTCGTCAAAACCAAGGCCCAGGAAGTATTGATCGCCATTCCGTCGGCAACCCGGGACCAGATCAGTCGGATTGTTGAACTCTGCAGGACCAGCAAGGTCAAATATAAGACACTTCCCGGACTCGGAGAGATCATAACGGACAAGGTGTCCGTAAAAGCCATCAGGGACGTTTCGTACAAAGATCTTCTTGGGCGGCCTCCTGTACGTCTTGAGCTGGAAAGTATCGGAGGCATTCTTGAAAACCGGGTCGTCGTTGTCAGTGGCGCCGGCGGCTCCATTGGTTCGGAATTATGCCGGCAGATCATTCGTTTCAAACCGAAGATGCTGATCCTTTTTGATTCCGGGGAGGAGAATCTGTACCGGATCGAGATGGAGATCCTCCATGAACTCGGCTTTAAGGATTACAAGACCATCCTTGGCCGGGTCGAAGAGCGGGCCCTGCTTGAAGATGTTTTTGAGAGGTACAGGCCGGATGTCGTTTTTCATGCCGCTGCGTACAAGCATGTACCGATGATTGAAGAAAATCCGTGGGAGGCCGTGACCAACAACATCATGGCGACCCGGCGGATTATCGAGGCTTCCGTCAATCACCACGTAGATCGTTTTATTCTGGTCTCCACCGACAAGGCGGTCCGGCCCACCAATGTCATGGGGGCTTCCAAGAGAATGACCGAATTGATCATGCAGGCGTATTGCGCCGACAGTGTATCCAAGCATGACTCCCAGAGGACCAGGTTCATGGCTGTCCGGTTCGGCAATGTGATCGGTTCGAGCGGTTCGGTTATTCCTCTTTTTAAGCGGCAGATAGAAATGGGGGGGCCGGTTACCGTGACCGATCCGGACATGACCCGTTATTTCATGTCGATTGAGGAGGCTGCCCAGTTGATCCTGCAGGCTGGGGCGATGGGAGATGGCGGAGAGATATTCATTCTTGAAATGGGGACCCCGGTCAGGATCGCCCAGATGGCCCGTGATCTCATCCGGCTGTGCGGCAAGGAACCCGACTCAGAAATTGAAGTGAAATATATCGGGTTGAGGCCGGGAGAAAAGCTTTATGAAGAGCTGATTACCGAAGGGGAGGGGATCGTTCCGACCATGCATGAAAAGATCATGGTCCTTAAGGGGAACGGGGTCCATATGCAGGATCTTGCAGATCCTCTCTATCGTCTGGAGCAGCTGGCCAGTGAACATGACGGTCCCGGGATCAAGAAGATTTTGAAAGAGGTTATTCCGGAATACACTCCCAAGGATTCACCTGCGGTCCTGTGAAATTTCATTCCGTTGCGTATTGTCAAGCTTCCCTGATTCCATACCATCTCAACCGGGCAGAAAAAAATGGCTGATACAACCAACAGGCAGAGAATAGTGATAACCGGAGTCGGTCTTGCCGCTCCCAATGCAGATAACCTGACTGATTATCGTGACCGGCTTTTACGTGGCGTGAGCGGGATATCTGAAATTGAGTTGCGCTATATCGGCAAGGTGCCGGCCGGAATCTGTGAGTTCCCGGAATCGAAATACCGCAAAAAAAAGGAAAACAAGCGGGGGACCAGGGCCGGATGCCTCGGTGTCTACACCGCCCACGAGGCCTTGCTTGACGCCGGGATAACCATTGCCGATGAAGACCGCGACCGGGTCGGGGTGTATGTCGGGCTGACTGAACACGGTACGGTTGAGACGGAAAACGAGGTCTATAACGTCAGTCAGTATGATTTCAACCTCGATTACTGGACCCACCATCACAATCCCCGGACGGTCCTGAACAATCCGGCCGGCGAGATCACCATGAGCCTCGGGATCACCGGGCCGCACTATTCGGTAGGAGCCGCCTGCGCCGCCGGGAATGCCGCGCTGATCCAGGGCGCCCAGATGCTGCAGCTGGGCGAGGTCGATCTCGCTCTCTGCGGGGGGATTTCTGAAAGTGTCGGCTCTTTCGGCATCTTTGCCAGTTTCCGGGCCCAGGGCGCCCTGGCCCTGCATGAAGACCCGACCAAAGCGTGCCGTCCCTTTGATGCCAGCCGGGACGGTATCGTCATCTCGGAAGGGGCCTGCCTCTATACCCTGGAGACTCTGGAAAGGGCTTTGCAGCGCGGGGCGAAGATCTATGGGGAGTTGGCCGGCTGGGCCATGAACTCCGATGCCCGGGATTTCGTTCTCCCCTATGGGCCCCGGCAGGCCGAGTGCATGATCAAGGCGCTGCACCGGGCGGGCCTCGCCCCGGGAGACATCGATATTGTCAATACCCACGCCACCGGGACCCAGCAGGGCGATATTGAAGAGTGTAAGGCGATCCGCCGGGTTTTCGGTGAAAGCTCCACCACCTGTATCAACAACACCAAGAGTATTATCGGTCACGCCATGGGCGCGGCCGGCGTTCTGGAGCTTGCCGGGAATCTCCCTGCCTTTACCGACAACCTGGTCCACCCGACCATCAATCTCAATGATCTCGATCCCGAGTGTGACCTGCCGAATATCATCTCCGGACAGCCCCGGGAGTTGAAATCGGTAAACGCAATTTTGAACAACTCGTTCGGGATGGTCGGCATCAACTCGGTGGTCATTATCAAGAACTATACCGGCTGAAAATGTGTGGTGAGCAAGGAATCGATTGATTTACTGCTCATGGAAGGAAGCACGTTGCGGACAATCTGTCGAATTCACTACCGGCAACGGACCGATTGTGCTATATAACCTGTTGATTTATCGTCCGCCGGTTTCAGTGGGCCATACTTTTTCTAATATCGACCTACATCGTTGATTTACAATTTTTATTTTTATGCTATGATAGCTCGTTTTTACGGGCCAGATTCTGCTAAATTAAAGAATACCTTTTAATATAATAAAGCGGGCTGTTGCGTTCCCGGCCTTCGTCTTATTCAGTCTGATGGTGAGAAATCAATGAACAGGGAAGAGATAAAAGACGTCGTTATCGAGATTATTCAGGATATTGATGAAGATGCCGATACCGACGGTCTGAAAGCAGACCAGCCCCTGCGGGACCAGCTTGATCTTGATTCCATGGATTTCCTCGACATTGTCATGGAACTCCGGAAACGCTACAAGCTGCAGATCCCCGAGGGTGACTATCCTGAACTGGCAACTCTCGACAGTTGTGTCAATTATCTGGAACCCCGCCTGCAGGACGCTTAATCAGGGCCTGTGTCCTATGATCAGATCATCATAGGCGGCGGATTATCCGGCCTTGCCGCCGGTATTCGCCTGGCCAGATTCGGCTCCAAAGTCCTGATCCTCGAAAAGCATTCCGTGGCCGGAGGACTCAACTCCTACTACCATCGGCAGGGCAGGCTTTTTGAAACCGGCCTGCATGCCATGACCAACTTTGCCCCTCCCGGGCAGAAAAAAGCGCCTCTCAACCGCCTTTTCAGGCAACTCAGTCTTTCCCGAAAATCATTCGTTACCCATGAGCAGTTCCACTCGACCGTCCTCTTTCCGGGTGAGACCTCGCTTCGTTTTGCCAACGATCCGACGCTCCTCCGCGCAGAGGTTGCCCGGGTCTTTCCCGATCAGGCGGCGCGCTTTAACAGGCTTCTGGCTCTGATCGCCGACCATGACCCCTTTGTGATCCGCCCCTGGTCTTCCGCCAGGGAAAAAATAATGGAAATCCTCGGCAATGAACTGCTGGTGAATATGCTGCTCTGGCCGCTTTTCATGTACGGCAGCTGCAATGAACACGATATGGATTTTGACCAGTTTGTGATCATGTTCAACGCCGTCTATAATGAAGGGTTTTTCCGGCCGGCAGGTTCCATCAGCGATTTCCTCGAACTGCTGCTGGATCATTACCGCGCACTCGGCGGCGAGATCAGATTCCGCTCCGGCGTCAGGGAGTTCGTGGTTGATGGTGATGTGGTCTGCGGGGTGACCCTGGAATCCGGGGAAACCATCGGCTGCGGTCAGGTGATTTCGACCGCCGGATATCCCGCCACCCTTGGTTTTATGGGGGTGGCGCCGGATTCGCAAGAGGTGGCAAGCCACCATGGCCGGCTCGGGTTTGTGGAAATGATCTATGTTCTGCCGGCTGCGATGCGGGAGAAACTGAAGGCGGACAGCACCATTGTATTCTACAATTTTGAAGAACCGTTTACCTATGAGCGGCCGGCTTCTGCCGTCAATGTCAGGAGCGGGGTGATCTGTTTTCCCGAAAACTTCCACGGGGTGCGTGTCGGTGATGAGTTCCAGGTCCGGGTCACCCATACCGCCAACTACGATCTCTGGCGCTCGTATGCCCCGGAAGAATACCGGCGGATGAAACAGGACTGGGCCCGCCGGTCGGAGGAGGTTGTCTCGGAAATCATTGGGAATTACACGGAAAACATAGTATATCAGGATATTTTTACTCCGTTGACCGTTGAACGCTATACCGGAAAAGCCAGTGGCGCGATCTATGGCAGTCCGATCAAGATCAGGGATGGCCGCACCCCTCTCTCCAATCTGTTTATTGCCGGTACGGATCAGGGTTTTCTGGGAATTGTCGGTTCAATGCTCTCCGGGGTTTCAATGGTCAATAAACATATATTTGAGAAGTCCTGAGCATGCCCCATAAATCAATTGAAAACGCCGCCGGTTCTTATGATGTCGTGGTCGTCGGCTCCGGCCTGGGTGGGCTTACCACCGCCAATCGTCTGGCCAACGCCGGGCATTCCGTCCTGCTGCTCGAACATCACCACCGGCTGGGGGGGCTCGCCACCTGGTTTAAACGGCAGGGGCATATCTTTGATATCTCCCTGCACGGCTTTCCCTACGGGATGAAGAAGACCTGCCGGAAGTACTGGAACCGGGAGATCATGGACTCCATCGTCCAGCTGGAAGGGATCGTTTTCGACAACCCGCAGTTTTCTCTGCAGACCACCTTTGACAAGGTTGATTTCACCGCGATTCTGGAGGATAAATTCTCGATCCCGAAAAAGACGATCGACGACTTCTTCAACACCGTATCGGGGATGAATTTCTACGATGACCGGACCATGACCACCCGGGAACTCTTCGAACAGTTTTTTCCCGGCCGCACCGAGGTCCACCGGCTGCTGATGGAGCCGATCACCTACGCCAACGGTTCGAATTTTGACGACCCGGCAATCACCTACGGCATCGTCTTCTCAAACTTCATGAACAAGGGGGTTTTCACCTTCAGCGGCGGGACCGACCGGTTGATCGGCCTCATGGTCGCAGAACTTGAGAAAAACGGGGTCACCATCTGCACGAACTCCCGGGTGGAGAGGATTATTGTCGATAACGGCAGGGTCCGCGGAGTCACCGTCGGCGACCGCGAGATAGAGACAAAATGCGTCGTCTCCAACGCCGGGATCCTGAACACCGTCGATGAGCTTGCCGGTCGCGAAGCCTTTTCCGCTGAATTTCTCGATAAGATTAAGCCGGTCCAGGTGAACAATTCCAGTTGCCAGGTCTATATGGGGATCAGGGAAGGAGAGGAGATCGACGATATCGGCGATCTCTTGTTTACCTCGACCGCGCCTGAGTATTCCGCAGATGAGATGCTCGATATGAACACCCGGAGCAGGACTTTTTCCCTCTATTATCCGAAAACCAGGCCGGGGCATGACCGGCACACGGTTGTCGCCTCGATGAATGCCCGGTATGATGATTGGGCGTCGCTGCCTGAAGAGGAGTACCAGAGGGAAAAGGGGCTCATGATCGAGCGGTGCCTGGTTGATCTTGAAAGATACATCCCGGATATCCGTCGCAAATGCGACTGGCTTGAGGCGGCCACTCCGAGGACTTTCCACCGATACACCCTCCACACCCGGGGCACCTCATTCGGCACCAAGTTCGAGGGGCTGGATGTGTCCAGGAGTATTTTCAAGGATGTCCGGGGTCTTTTTCATGTTGGTTCGGTGGGAATCATCATGTCCGGCTGGCTCGGGGCGATAAATTACGGGGTGATCGTGGCAAACGATGCCGACGCGCATTTACGAAGCTGATGGCGTGTTGATTTTGCACGAAAAAACGGTGTGATCGATGAGTTTTCTAAACCTGCACGACAAATATATCGTGGTCTTCGGCATGGCCAACAAGAAGTCCATTGCCTGTGCCATTGCGAGGGTCCTTGGCGAGCAGGGAGCGAAAGTCATCCACGTGGTTCGCACCGAGGAACGGCGGCAGACGGCGTTAAAACTTTTCCCCGATTCGCCGGTATTTGTCTGTGATGTGGAACAGGAGGAGAATATTCTCCGGGTGAGTCGTGAGGTTGCAGATTTTCTCGGAGGAGACAAGATTTCCGGAATCGTCCACTCGATCGCCTTCGCCAACTATTCCGAGGGCATCAAACCCTTCCATGAAACGATCAGGAAGGATTTTCTGCAGGCGATCGATATCTCCTGCTTCTCCTTTATTTCCATTGCCAATCATTTTAAAACACTTCTCGCGCCGGACGCTTCGGTGGTCACGATCTCCATCTCCACAACCCGGATGGCCGCTGAAAATTACGGCTATATGGCGCCGGTCAAGGCGGCCCTCGAATCATCCATCTGCTTTCTGGCGAAAAGTTTTTCCTCGTTTTCCAGGGTCCGGTTCAATGCGGTCTGTCCGGGGTTGCTCAAAACCTCGGCCTCCGCAGGAATCCCTGGTTACATCGACAGCTATCTCTATGCGGAAAAGCTCACCCTGCGTAAAAAGGCCCTTGCCACCAGTGAGGTGGCGGACACTGCCGCCTTTCTTCTTTCTGAAAGATCTTCCGGTATCAATGCTCGGACCATCGTGATCGATGCGGGTATGGATGTGAATTACTTCGATTCCGAGATCATCGCCAAGACCCTGGATTAATGCTCTTCAACAATGTCTGCCTGCATAGCTTCGGTTACCAGCTGCCGCCCCGGGTCGTCACCTCCGCCGAGATCGAGGAGCGGCTTTTCCCGGTCTATGACCGGCTGAAGCTGCCCGCCGGTCGTCTGGAACTGATGTCGGGCATCAGGTCCCGCCGTTTCTGGGACAGCGGGACCAGGCCCAGTGACGGGGCGGTGATGGCGGGGAAAAAGGCGATCGAAGCTTCCGGTATTGCTCCGGCTGATATCGAGTGCCTTTTTTTCACCGGCGTCTGCCGCGACATGATGGAACCGGCCACCGCTTCCTTTGTCCATCGGCAGTTGGGGCTGCCCGACAGATGCATCCTTTATGACATCTCCAATGCCTGCCTCGGGTTTTTAAACGGCATGATCACCCTCGCGACCCTGATCGAACTCGGGCAGGTGAAGACCGGCCTCATCGTCACCGGGGAAACGGCGGAACACCTGGTCGAGTCAACGATCCTGAATCTTTTGGCCGATCCCGTTCTGACCAGAAAATCCATTAAATCCTCTTTTGCCTCTTTAACCATCGGTTCCGGCGCGGTCGCCCTGGTCATGGGCGATGAACGTCTTTACAAAACCGGGCACACCCTGAAGGGCGGGGTCTGCCGGGCCAATACCTCTTTCAATGATCTCTGCCAGGGCGGCTCGGACAATCCTGCCGGGACCCTGATGGCCACCGATTCCGAGGAGCTGCTGAAGAGAGGCGTGGAGACCGCCCACCTGACCTGGCTTGATTTCCTTGAAGAAACCGGCTGGCAGCCGAAGGTGATCGACCATTATTTCTGCCATCAGGTCGGCAGCTCCCACTCCCGTCTGCTTTGTGAAACCCTTGGTATCGATCCGGCCCTGAATTACGAAACGCTCGCCCAGCTCGGCAATGTGGGTTCGGTTTCCGCCCCGGTGACCATGGCCATCGGCGTGGAGGAGGGTATTTTGCGAAAAGGGGAAAGGGCGGCCCTGCTCGGGATCGGCAGCGGCATCAACTGTCTGATGCTCGGGGTGGAATGGTGATGGCGATGGGCAAAGCTGAACTGTTCAAAGACCTGTATCCCTTCAAACCCAAAAAGATCACGGTCTTCGGGCACACCATTTCCTACCTCGATGAGGGAAAGGGCCCGGTGATCGTGATGCTGCACGGCAATCCGACCTGGTCATTTTTTTACCGGAACCTGGTCCTGCTCCTGCGGGACCGTTACCGGCTGATCGTGCCCGATCATCTGGGCTGCGGATTTTCCGATAAACCGCAGGAGTATCCCTACCGTCTCAAAGACCATATCGACAACCTGGAAAATCTCCTCGGCCAGCTTGGCGTGGAAAAGCATTCGCTGGTTCTGCACGACTGGGGCGGGGCGATCGGCATGGGCTATCTCGACCGCCACCCCGAACGGCTTGAGTCCCTCACTGTTTTAAATACCGCCGCCTTCCGGTCGACCCGGATTCCCCTGCGGATCAATATCTGCCGCATCCCGTACCTGGGGCCTTTTCTGGTCCGGGGGTTGAACGGTTTCGTCCGGGCGGCGGTGCACATGGCGGTGAAGAAAAGAATGCCCCGCCTGGTGCGGAAGGGGTACCTGGCCCCGTATAACTCCTGGGCCAACCGGGTCGCGGTCATGCGTTTTATCGAGGACATCCCCCTCGATTACCGCCACCCCTCCTGGGAAACCCTGCTCCGGGCGGAAGGCGCTCTTCAGTATATCAAGAACAAGCCGGTCCTGATCCTCTGGGGCGGCAAGGATTTCTGTTTCAACAATACGTTCTACCAGGAGTGGCATCGAAGATTCCCGCACGCCCGGTCGATCTATCTGGAAAATGCCGGCCATTTTGTGCTGGAAGATGCCGACGGTCAGGTCGACCATCTGATCAACGGCTTTTTCGATGAATATCTCGGGGGCGGGCGTGGATAATTTCAATATTTCCAGGGCGCTCGCCGAAGTGGCGGAATCGCAGTCGGACAACACGGGCCTGATCGAAAAGGTCTTCGGCGGATACCGGAGCTGGACCTTCAAGGAACTCGACCGGAACGCCTCCGCCTATGCCCATGGGCTGAAAAAGATGGGGGTCGGGCGCAATGACCGGGCGGTCCTGATGGTCAAGCCCTCCATGGAGTTCGTCTGTCTCGCCTTTGCCCTCTTCCGGCTGGGAACGCCGGTGATCCTGATCGATCCGGGGATGGGGTACTACAATCTGCTCCGCTGTGTCGCCTATGTCCGGCCGACGGTTTTCATCGGGGTGCCGAAGGCGCAATTTTTCAGATTGCTGAACCCGGGGGTGTTTGGCTCGGTCAAGCGTTCGGTCTGCGTCGGCCCTTCTTTCAGTCTTCTGGGCAGCTCCCTTGCCGGGCTCGCCAAATTCAACAAAGGCGCCTTTGAAACCCCGCCGACGGCCAGAGATGATCTGGCGGCGATCATTTTCACGACCGGCAGCACCGGGCCGCCCAAAGGGGTCCAGTACACCCATGGGGTCTTCCAGGCCCAGAAGGACCTGATCCGCAACTATTACGGCATAACCCCCGACGATATCGACCAGCCGGCATTCCCGCTGTTCGCCCTGTTCTCGACGGCCCTCGGGGCATGTGCGGTGATCCCGGATATGAACCCGGCCCATCCCGCCCGGGTGAACCCGGAACGGTTCGTGAACTCATTGATTGAAAAGGGGGTCACCTATTCCTTCGGCTCTCCGGCCATCTGGAATGTGGTGAGCCGTTACTGCCTCGATCACGGGATTGTCCTCGAAAAATTGCGTCTGGTCCTGATGGCCGGGGCCCCGGTGCCCTTCGAGCTGATCGAGCGGGTCAAGCGGATCATGTCACCGGCCGGCGAGATCCACACTCCCTACGGGGCGACGGAGGCCCTGCCGGTCACCTCGATGACCGGTTCCGAGGTGCTTGAGGAGACCTGGAAGAATACCATGAACGGCGGCGGCACCTGTGTCGGCAAACCTTTGCCCGGGAACGAGGTCAGGATCATCAGAACCTGTGACGAGCCGATCGCGGAATTGGCGGACGCCTATGAACTTTCGCCCGGCAGCATCGGCGAGATCATCGTCTGCGGGGAGATTGTCACCAGCGTCTACGACAATAACGGGTCGGAAACGGAACTTGCCAAGATCAACGACAACGGCCGGGTCTGGCACCGGATGGGTGATCTCGGCTATCTGGATGAGGCGGGGCGCCTCTGGTTCTGCGGCCGGAGGGCCCACCGGGTGAAAGCCGCCGGCGGCGAGATGTATACCATTCCCTGTGAGGCGATCTTCAACGAGCACCCGGATGTGTACCGCTCCGCCCTGGTCGGGATCAAACGGGATGGAGAGCTGCACGAAACGCCGGTGCTGATTGTTGAACCATACTCACGCTATGAGGAGCGTGCGTTGGTTGCCGATCTTGCCAAACTCGCCCTGGCCAATCCTCTGACCCGGAATATCAAACATTTCCTGATTAACGAGTCCTTTCCGGTGGATATCCGGCACAACGCCAAGATCTTCCGGGAGAAGCTTGCGGTCTGGGCGCAGCGGGAAATCAGTTTTGAGGAAGCTCCCGCTGAAGCAGCAGGCTGCGGCGGTGATGAATAAAGCTGAGTTGAATAGCTCGTCTGCTCGTACTGATAAGCGAGCCTGCGAGACATCGAGGTTTATATCCGAAGGGTGCAAAGTTGCCGTCACCGGTGGCGGCGGTTTTGTCGGCCGTGCGATCACCATGCGCTTGCGGCAGCGCGGGGTGTCCGTCCGGGTCATCGGCCGCAGCAACTACCCGGACCTTCACCTCCCCGGTGTATCAATCTGCAACGGAGACATCAGAGACAAAAACTTCCTCGCAAATGCGTTTGCCGGCTGCGACGCGGTCTTTCATGTGGCGGCGAAGGCCGGGATCTGGGGAAAGCGGGAAGAGTATTATGCGATCAACGTCACCGGCACCGCCAATGTGCTTGAGGCGTGCAGGACGAATCAGGTTCCGGCCCTCGTCTACACCAGCACTCCCAGTGTGGTCTTCAACGGCGCCGACCTCTGCGGCGGTGACGAATCCCTCCCGTATGCCGAAACATTCCTCTGCCATTACGCCGAGACCAAGATGCTCGCCGAAAAGATGGTCCTCGCCGCAAATTCGGATCATCTCAAAACCGTCGCCCTCAGGCCGCACCTGATCTGGGGCCCGGGGGACACCAATCTTGTCCCGAGGCTCATCGAACGCGGCCGGAAGGGCTTGTTAAAGCGGGTAGGGGAGGGCGCCAATCTGGTCGATATCTCCTACATCGACAATGTGGTTGACGCCCAGATAAAAGCAGCGGCTGATCTGTTGACTACCGGCAACTCAGCCGGTAAACCATACTTCATCTCCCAGGGCGAGCCGGTCAATCTCTGGGACTGGATCAACGAGTTCTACAAACTGTGCGGTGTCCCTGCAGTATCAAAGTCAGTCAGCTTCAAAAAGGCCAGGTTTGTCGGCGGGCTGCTGGAGAAGGTTTACGGCGCTCTCGACATCAAATCCGAACCGCTGATGACCAGATTCCTCGCCGAACAACTGGCCCATTCCCACTGGTTTTCCATTGCTTCGGCAAAAAACGATTTCGGCTACGCTCCTGCAGTGACCACCCGGGAAGGGATGAAGAGAACCGCGGCGTGGGTAAAAAATGTTTTCCCCGACCAACTCTCTTGATTTTGCACCCACAACACACTATCATGATCATACTGAGCAGCATGATCATGATGGTAGTTAATGGAGGTGCTATTATGCCAACGACAATATCGGCAGTTGATGCACGGCGGACTTTGGGCGAATTATTGAACAAGGTTTCTCTCACCAACGAAGAGATTATTATTGAACGGGCAGGGAAAAAAGTTGCCAAACTGGTGCAGTGCGACCGGCCGGGGGAAGAGACATCGAACGCCGCCCGGGGCAAATTGGATTTTCGAAAATCCGGCGGCCTGGGACAGGAAGTATGGAAACAGATCAACACGGATGAGTATATCAACAAGGAACGCGACGAATGGGGCTGAACCTGGAAAAAACCACCTCCGTTTTTTTAGACACCGCGCCCCTCATCTATTTCTGGGAGAAGAACATCCGCTTTTATGACAGGGTGGCAGCCTTCTTTGATGAGATCTATGCGAAAGAAATTCAAGTGACGGTCTCGCTGATCACTTATATCGAAGTGGTCACCTATCCTCTCAAGGTTGGCGAGAATAAACTTGCGGCCAAATATCGAGACTATCTCACAAATTCGGCAAATTTCAGTCTGTACCCACTCAACCTTCTGGTTGCGGATAAAACCGCGGAATACAGGGCTGTCCATCAGTTGAGAACCCCGGACGCGATACAACTGGCAACGGCCGAGGTCTGCGGCGCAGACTATGTCATTACCAACGACGTGCAATGGAAGAAAATCAGCGGACTCAATATTGTTCTGGTGAGTGAGTTGTAAATTTCTTCTGCTCTCAGGGTTTCAAGAAATGACCCGATTGCCACCAATCGTGGACCAACGACCTTCAGTTTCTCAGCCTATTTTCACTCTAATTGGTTTATGCTTTACACACAGCCCCTTAGTCAAAAGGTATAAACCGGCATTTCAAGACCTGCCCCCCAACCAAGACGGTAAACGAGGGTAGGGCCAGTGAGTAAAAAAGGCGGACAGGAGTCGAACAAAAACATGACCTCTTCGAATGTACGGTCCAGATCTCGCATTTTTAAAAAAAGTGCCGGGATCATTCTTCTCCTTGTTGCCGCCTTTCTTCTCTCCGCCGCTCTTCTTGACTATCTGCCGCGCCTTGTCCGGAGCCTCATCAACAGTGCCCTTGCGGAAAGAAATCTGCCGGTTTTAGTGCAGGTGCGGCATGTCGGATTCTGGAGCGCCGATCTGAGCGAAATATCGGTGGGCGGTGAAAAACGCTTTGCCGGCATTGACTCGATCAGGATTGATTACTCTCCGCTCGGGCTTCTGCGGAAGAAACTTGCCGGGATATCCCTTTCCGGTATTGAACTGAACCTCCATTTTCAGGATGGCAAGCTGATTGTTCCATGGCAGACGGAGGAATCCACCCGGGAGCAGAACGCCGCTCCAACTCTTGAGAAGGAAGACCTTGATCTTTTAGTTCATCTCGGTGAGCTTCGCATCAACAGTGCCATTGTCAATCTCTCTTACGGAGAGCATTTCGTTGCAATCCCCTGTTCTTTTCAGGCCCGGATCAGCAAAGAAAATCCCAGACTGATTCGTATCAGTGGTGAGTTAGTGGTCCGCGGGCAGGTCATCAAAACCGCCTTTGAAATTGATCCCGAGACCATGGAAGCACGAAATGTCACCGAGGTTGAAGTTCTTGAACTGCGGCGTTTCGCCGATTTCATGGAAATCTTCTCCACCCCAGTTGTTTCCGGCCGCCTGGAGGTTCAGGCGGAGGCCAGTATGTCTCTTGCCCCGTTTAAGATACTGGCTGCCGATATTTCCGGGAAACTCGCGCAGACGGATATCCTCTTCGGTGAGGTGCGGCTTGGCAATCCGTATGATCGGGACGAAGAACCTTTCGGGTTTAATCTCACCTTTGAACATGGTCGGGGGCGACTCACCTCGACTTCATTGATCTTTAACAGTTTTCTGGCGGCGGAAATAGGCGATATCGACCTTTTGTTTACAAGCGCGGATGGGATCTGGTTGTTTGACGGCGATTTCAGGGTGATGTTTCCTGAGCAGGCACCAGCAAAGGGTGTTTCTCTTGCGCCGACAGAACTTGTCACGCAAATACACGGCAGCACGGTTACGGGTGGTGGCTGGCGGTTTGAGGCCGCATCAAAAGGGAAAAAGCCCTTTGGTCTTTCCCGGGCAGGCTTGACGTTTTCGTCTCGGATCAGCGGGTACACCGTTTCCGGCGTAAACTCTGCCGGGAAAACCGGGTTTAATTACACTCTTACCCTGGAATCTATCGAGATCAAGGCGGACAACTTAATCGTCCAGCTGCCCCTGCTGACGGTCAAGGGAACAACAGAGGATGGGCACAGCCGATTCGTTCTGCCCTTTACCGGCCTTGACTTTAAAGATACAGCCAATGATCTTAAGGCAACGGTCGGAGGAAAAATTCTGCACAGTATTCCCTATAATCCGGGAGCCGGAGACAGTGAAATCAATATCACCGGCATCAGTTATTCCGACCTGCTCCTTGGCCGTATCATCCTGCGCCTGACCCAGCGGCCATCAGGCTTCAGTTTCGCCGGTCGCCACCAGAGTGATCTGATCGAAAGCTTCTGTATCGATCTGGCAGGTTTCGCTGATTTTCCGTCATCCGGGCCGGACGCGGAGATCACCGTTCAGGCCTCCTGCACCAGGTCCATCCAGAATTTCGATCTTCGGCGATTCAGCCCAACCCTGGCCGGTTACAAGGGTGATGGCGATCTGAACCTGGAAGGCAAGCTGCTCTATCAAGGCGGCCACGTTTCGGGCAGGGTTGATACCGGCATCGATAACATCCGGTTGACATCCCTCGATAAGGATTTTGCTCTCGAGGGAGGATCGCTCAACCTTCACCTTCCCGAGCTCCCCAGGATGAGAAGCGGTCCGAAACAGAAATTTTCCTTCCAGTCCATCCGGTCCGGTAAAATCGCCGCCGAGAACGGGCTGGTCGAATTCCAAATAGAATCGGCCGAATCGATATTTATCGAAAAAGGACAGGTGCAGTGGAGCGACGGCCATGTCTACACCCAGGCGCTGCGCTTTTCTCCAAAGGTAAAAGATTACGATATGATTTTCTTTTGCGACCGGCTGAATTTTGCCAAAGTCCTGGAACAACTGGGCGCGGCCACTGCCGAAGGGCAGGGCCGAGTTAACGGCAGGGTGCCGGTGCACCTCACCGATGGCAGATTCTTTATCGAAAACGGCTTTCTCTATTCAACTCCGGGTGAAGGAGGAACCATCAGCCTCTCCAGAACGGAGATTCTCACCGAAGGCATCCCGAAGGACACTCCACAATTTGCCCAGATCGATCTAGCCCGTGAGGCCTTGAAAGATTTCTCCTATGACTGGACCAAACTCGATATCAATTCGGAATCCGATGATAATCTGCTGCTCCATCTGCAGATGAATGGCAAGCCGACGGCTCCATTGCCGTTTGTCTACAACAAGGACTTCGGGGGCTTCACCAGGGTGGATGCAGGAAACCCCGGTTCCCGGTTCCAGGGCATTCAGCTCGACGTCAACTTCCGTCTTCCGCTCAATGATGTTTTGCATTATGGTGATTCTATCAGGTCGTTAATGGAATAACTGGAGAACCGTATGAAATATTTCTATCTTGCGCTTTTCTGTCTCTGTGTGCTGTTCTCCCCGGGCTGCACCAGGCATACGATTGAGAGCACGCATGACGTGACTCTGCAGCCGGTCGAAATAAAACCGATCCATATCACCATCGATGTCAATATCAAGGTCGACAAGGCCCTTGATGATTTCTTCAGTGATATCGATGCGGCCAAATAATCATCATGTCATCGAACCAGTCTCATTGAATGAAGTCCGTCAGGAGGAAAAAATGTACGATTTTAAAAAATCCGTATTGTTCACCATACTGTTGTTTGTCGGCTGTTTCCTGTCCGCAAACGCTTTGGCCGAAAGCGGCAAGGAAATCAAGGCAAGGATGCAGGCAAGATTGCCGGAGATCGTCAGACTCCTGGCCGCCGGGACAATAGGCGAAGGTAAGGATGGCCTGCTCTACTTTATGAGCGGAGCTTCCGGAAACCAGGTATTTGTTCAGGAAGAAAATGACGACCGGAAAAAGGTCTACGGGGCGATTGCCAGGCAACAGGGAACCACCCCGGCCCTGGTCGGCGAACGCCGCGCCCTGCAGATTTACGATCAGGCAGATCCCGGAACCTGGCTCCAGGACGCCAACGGCAAATGGTATAAGAAATAGTCTGCATCTGAAATGCGGGAAATGCAGCGAACTGTAAAGGCCGTTGTGACAGGAGAGCTTCTGTCACAACGGCCTTTTTTGCTTGAGAGATATATTGAATGGGTCTTAATTAAAACAATCAGGATTAAAAGTGGCTGACGATCGCAATCTGAAGGATTTGCGGGACAATCCTAAATAACTAACAAATTAGGGGTGTTTGGAAGCACTCCATAGTCAACAAATCTCTTGTCGCGCCGAGCTAAATCCAAAGCCTCGGGAATCCCGTCAGACGGGGGTGAAATTGGTTATTGTTATCCAGTGGGTGTGAGTTGACTCTGGCTCAAGTCCCACCCGACCAGAACTTAGCCAGCGGGTCGGTAGTGAAATCTGAGGGCAAACCCGGTATCGGGAGTCCGAAGCCAGATGAATCAAGGATGCAGGCTCTGTATTGAACCCCGAAAAATGTATGGTTGTGGTCTCTGTAATAGCTTCTGGTCTCCAGAAGTAAAGCCGACGGATTCAAGAGTCCGGAAGGCCGAGGATCTGAACGCGATATGGCGAGTGTTCAGGTCACCACCGGGGTCTGAGGCCAGGGCATGTATCCATGGGGGTAACTTGGGAACTCGGGAGAGCCAATTTTCTCCTTACACAAGGACGGTCAGGGAAGCCGTATCCAGAAATTTCAGAAATTTCCAGGCGTATGAGGAGAGAAGCCCGTGCCCCTCATACGAGCCTGAAAGGAACATCGTGTCGCCAGGTCGCCCGCCATCGCCCGCATCGGCATCGCCCGGGGTCGCCCGTCGCCCGGGGCCGTCGCCCGGCTCGCCCGGTCGCCCGGTCGCCTGTCGCCTGGGGTCGGACCAAGTTAACCTGCTGTAAATACTAGATATTCATTAAAAAAACAGGCGTTTTCATGCCCAATAGCACTCTTTTTGCCATTAAAAAGAGAGCGGTTTAAGGAAAGGTCGATAACAACCAAAAATGTTTGGGGTCGGGCGTGACTTATTGACATTCTCACAAAACTCTTTTGTTTTGACTCTGTAGTACCATTGTGGTACCATCTTTTATGCCTAGAAAAATTTGCCAGCTTATACAAGAATTGGAAAAAGCCGGATTTGTCAATCGTGGAGGGAAGGGAAGCCATCGGAACTTTTTACATGACAAAGGTTCTGCTCTCACTCTTTCCGGCAGGCTTGGTGATGATGCAAAACCATACCAGGAAAAACTGGTCGGGCAAAAG